>JBDTAW010000086.1:0-7422 GCA_039924445.1 Gemmatimonadaceae bacterium | reverse complement strand
CAACGTGCATCGAGTAAGTGTCCATCACCCAAGCCATGACGCGCTCGTTGGTGTTGACGTCCGGCGCTGGGACATCCGAGTCGGGACCCAACGTCTGGATAATGCCAACGGTGTAGCGCCGCGTGAGCCGCTCCAGCTCACCTATGCTCATCTTCTGCGGATCGCAAACCACGCCGCCCTTGGCACCGCCAAACGGAATGTTCACAACCGCGCTCTTCCATGTCATCCATGCCGCCAACGCCGTCACTTCCTCAAGCGTCACGCGCATGTCGAAGCGGATGCCGCCCTTGCCGGGCCCGCGCGACGTGTTGTACAGCACTCGGTGCCCCGTGAACACTTCCACCTCACCATTGTCCATTACGATCGGACACGACACGGTTATCTGCTTCTCAGCATTACGGAGAACTTTGTAGAGGCCGGGCTCAAGCTTCAACAGCTCGGCGGCGCGATCAAAACGCGACATCATCGCGTCGAAGGGATTTTCCTCGTTCAAAACCGGGTCCTTGTCCGGATGGACAATTTTGGAGGTCGAAAGTTGGTGTTTGCTGGCCATAATCAAGCGATTGAAGTGGCTCGTTCGAATAACTTCGCGAGAGCTGCGGCAACGAGAGAGTCTCCCTCAGTCACATTTACAGCTTGTGAAAGATACCAAAGCTTCTCACTCTTGGCAGGCCACAGCGGAGCGAGCTTGATCGCATCCTTCTCAGTTGTGACAACATATTTGTGACCTACGGCTTCCTCATTCAGAATTGCGGCTTCCGCGGGTGAATACGCGTGATGATCGCGAAAGCGTCGCGCCGTCACAACGGCGCCAAGCTGCTTGAGCTGCTCAAAAAAGCTGACCGGATCTCCGATGCCAGCCACCGCAAGCACTGTCTCCCCACGGAGCCTGTCCAGCGACTGCTCCGCACCGGATTGAAACGACACCAATGCGCGTGGCTCCAGCCGCGCGACGGCAATCGACTCTGTCGCGCCACATACTCCCCGAACAGAGCGAATCACGGCCGCGACTTCGCTGTCGCTTGCACTTTTTCGGGTCACAACCACTATGTCTGCCCGCCGCAGGGATCTGAGCGGCTCCCGGAATGGCCCACACGGTAGCATCCTCGCGCCCGATCTCCACTTCTCTGCACTGACCAGCACGATTTCCAAATCGCGCTGCGCGCGACGGTGTTGAAATCCGTCGTCCAGTACGGCGACGTCGGCGCCGGCGGCGGCTGCGGCTCCAATTCCCGCAACCCGATCGGCGTTGGCAACGACGAGACGTTCCGGGTTGATGCGTCGGTGCAAGTGTGTTTCATCGTCGCCATAGCCGCGCATCACTATCGCCGGCCGGTGGCCGGCCTCACTCAGTTGTCGCACGATGTACGCGCTGAACGGCGTCTTGCCGGTCCCACCCACCGTAAGGTTGCCTACACTGATAACCGGAATGCGCGATCGCCTGGCTTTGAGCAACGCACGATCATAAAACGTGTTCCGTAGCGAAACGATGCCACCATACAACCAGCCGAATGGTGACAACAATCCGCGACTTGCACGCGTCCCAATACTGTCTCCGTACCACAGTTGTTCGAGGTTCACGGCGATGCGTCACCAGCCGCCTGCGCCACGGCTACTGTCTGATTCAACACGGCCTCATACTGACTGGCCTGTTGAGCAGCAGCACGGGAATCCGCGGCATCTACATACATCGGTTCGCTGTACGCCACTGTCACGCGAGCGAAAGGCTTCGGAATCATGAACGCATCCCAACTCTTCAAATGCCATGCACTTGAGGCGCCGACGCCGATGGCAATTATCGGCGCCCCGGCTCTATGTGCAGCGACTATCGCGCCACTCGCAAAACTCCGCGCGGGACCGCGAGGGCCGTCTGGCGTGACTGCCACTTCCGCGCCGGACTGCAACGCCTCACACATCGCAAGGAGCGCGCGCGCTGCTCCGCGCGTAGTTGATCCGCGAATGGCGGCCAGACCAAGCCGTTGCGCTATCTGTGCGATGAGCTCGCCATCCCGATGCTCGCTGATCAGGATCCGGATGCCCTGAGATCGGTGCCTCACCACCAACGGGAGCATCTGTCCATGCCACAACGCGAATACAAACGGCTCATGCTTGCCACGGAGCGCCTTCCATCCATCGGCATTGATCTCTCGCACTCGCCACGTAGCATACAATGCTCTTATGATCAGCGGTCCGACAACCGCTGCAACCCGCTGTATTCCTGTAAGACTGCTCCTGGATTCTACCGGAGTACTCACCCTGCGAGCCCTGAAATCATCTCTGCGACGCGTCCCGCCGCCCCCGGTGTTCCCAGCTGTTCACGCACTTCCAGCAGCCCGGCGCGTTGAGCCTCGCGATATTGTTTGTCGTCCAGGAGCCGACCCAACTCGTCGGCCACGTCCTTTGGCCGCAACGCTGCCTGAACGAATTCTCGCGCAACCTCGCGGCCCGCAACCACATTCACCAGACCGATATACGGAATCTTCACGACGCGACGTGCAATCGCATACGACAGAGCCCCCGTCCGATACGCAACTGCCATTGGGCATTGTGCAATTGCTGCCTCAAGCGTCGTCGTGCCGCTCTTGCAAAGCGCGACGTCGGCGGCGCGAAAAACGTCAAACGAAGCCCCATGCACGATTTCAAAAGGACAGTCGAGACCGGAGAGATCCACCGTCGGTGCTGCGTGGACGATCACGCGCAAACCTGGATAACGTCGCGCCAGTTCGCGCCCACTTTCCATAAATGGCGAAAAATGTCTGGCTATCTCCTGCTCACGACTGCCCGGAAACAGCGCGACTACGCGCTCTGTGGCAGAAATCCCCAACCGCTGACGCGCTTCCTCATGTGAAGCAAGGTTCCCTGCGCGATCCAGCAATGGGTGCCCAACGAATGTCGCATCGATGCCATAGCCTTGAAGCAACGGCTGCTCGAACGGCAGGATTACCGCCGCTTTAGTGACGAGCTTCGCGAGCTTGGGTAAACGTCCAGCGCCCCAGGCCCAGACCTGCGGCGTGACGTAGTACAGGACCGGCACGCCAGCAGCCCGAGCTGCCGCGGCAACTTTCATGTTGAAGCCGGGATAGTCGATCAGAACAACCGCTGCCACACTTCCGCCTGCGATCCGCGCTCGAAGTTCGCGTAACAATTTCGCATGCTTCGGAATGTGCTTCAGCACCTCGGCAAAGCCCATCACTGCCAGTTCCGAGTAGTCGCGAGTAATCTCGACTCCACTCGAACGCATGTGTGGCCCACCTACACCCGCAGTCGTCAGATCCGGGCGAATCTCACGCAGGTGCGCCGCAACGCTACCGGCGTGCATGTCGCCGGACGCTTCTCCGGCGACGAAGAGTACCTCACGCACCGAGTGACGGGGCGTTACGCTCTATGTCACCAACGATGCGCAGCGCCACTGCAAGCGCCCGACGGCCGTCCGCACCGCTCACAACAAGAGGCGATTCCCCAGCGAGCGCAGCGGCGAAACTCTCGAATTCGAGCTTCAGCGGCTCTCCTTCAGGTGCTTCGAGTGCAATCCGCTCCACGAAATCCGTCAGTTCGGGAGTTCCGCCGCTTGCCACCAGCGCATGCAGATCAGTGGGGTTTTTCAATCGGAAAAATTCGCCGTGGCCAGCGCCCAGATCCAGTGACAGATACCCGCTGGGCTGGAATATGCGAACCTTCCGCACCCGCTCCCTCGAGATGCGGCTTGCCGTAATGTTGGCAACCGCGCCCGAGTCGAACGTGATTCGCGCGTTCGCGATGTCCACCGTTTGCGTCAGCACAGGAATCCCAACCGCGGCAATATTACCGGCAACAGAATTGACCAGCGTGAGAATCAAATCGATATCGTGAATCATCAGATCGAGAACTACGGCCACATCCGAACCACGGACGTTGAACGGCGCGAGGCGATCACTCTCGATGAAACGTGGATGCTGGACGAATGGAAGCGCGGCCCGGATGGCTCTGTTGAATCGCTCCACGTGCCCCGTCTGTATTACAGCTCCTGTTCGCGCTGCAATATCAAGCAGTTCATCGGCCTCTTCCACCGTCGCCGTAATCGGTTTCTCGATCAGCACATGCTTGCCGCGTTCAAGCGCCTTGCGTGCGACCTCGAAATGATGCGGCGTTGGCACGACGATAGTTACAGCATCGACATCATCGAGCAGCGTTTCGATGTCGCTGTACGCCGGCACCTCCAGCTCTTTCGAAACCTGCGCAGCGCGTTCCGGTCGCTTCTCGACAAACCCGGAGAGTCGGAACTCAGGCATCTCCCGGAGCAGTCTCACGTGATGGTACCCGAGTGCGCCAGCTCCAATGACGCCCACGCGAATCGGGTTCAAATTGCAACCCCGCGCTCACTCGACTCCACGAACCGAATGAGTTGTACGACCTCCGGAATCTGCGGGACCTCCATGTTCACTCGCTCAATGGCATCGGACAGGTTCAGATCCGAACGGAAAAGCAGGCGATATGCGCGCTTCAACTCAAGTATCGTCTCTGGCGAAAAGCCGTTGCGCTGCAAACCGATTGAATTGAGACCGTACAACTTCATCGGATTCCCGACTGCCTTCACAAACGGCGGTACGTCCTTGGAAACCCTGGAGCAGCCGCCAACGATCGAGTTGCGTCCTATGCGCGTGAACTGGTGAACCGCCGTGATGCCCGAAAGTATCACGCGATCCTCTACGGTCACGTGTCCGGCAAGCTGAACCATGTTCGCAAGGATGACCCCTTCGCCAACATGGCAGTCGTGTGCAAGATGCACGTACGACATGATGAAGCTATTCGGGCCGACGCTTGTCTTGAATGACTGCGATGTGCCCCGGTTGATCGTACTGTACTCGCGAATTACGGTATTGTCGCCAATTTCGACTGTCGTACGTTCACCCTTGAATTTCAGATCCTGAGGGTCACTGCCCAGTACGCTGCCGATCCCAACGCGCACATTCTTGCCAAGGGTGACGTAGCGCTCGAGCGTCGTACGCGCGCTGATGACACACCCGTCACCCAGCGTGCAGTCGTCGCCTATGATTGCGAATGGTCCCACCTCCACGTCGGCACCGAGGTTTGCCGATGTCGAGATGATCGCACTCGGATGTATTCGCGATTTCATCGATCGCGCACCATCGCTGCCATATCCGCCTCGGCGACCAGTTCGCCATCGACCTTTGCGACACCGTGCATCTTGCAAACCGCGCCGCGGATCTGAACCACGTCAAGCTCGAATCGTAGCTGATCGCCGGGTCTCACAGGCTTCCGGAACCGAACGTTGTCGAGCGACATGAAGTACACCACCTTCTGAGCCGCTTCTCCGAGGCTGCCCATGAGCAACATTCCGCCGACCTGGGCCATCGCTTCGATGATCAGAACACCCGGCATGATCGGATGCCCCGGGAAGTGTCCCTGAAAGAACGGCTCGTTGATCGTCACGTTCTTAATGCCGACAATTCGCTTCATCCCTTCAATTTCCAGAATACGATCTATTAGGAGGAATGGATAACGGTGCGGAAGCACCTTCATGATCTCTTCGATCGACATCATCCCAGCCATACTGTTGACTCCTTTCTTCGTTGACGTGGAGCGTCGACCAGCACGCACCATCTCCCTTACAAGTGTAACCGTACCGCGGTGACTCGGCCGAACCGCTACAATACGCGCGCGCACACGAGCACCCACGAGCGCTAAATCTCCAATGCAGTCGAGCGCCTTGTGCCGCAAAAACTCGTCTTCCCAGCGGAGTTCGTTGGCAACTACGCCAATATCATCCAGCACCACTGCATTGTCGGTTGACGCACCCTTGATCAATCCCTTCGCACGGAGCTCCTCAACTTCGCTCAGGAAGCCGAACGTTCGCGCCGCCGCCAATTCTCTGCGGTAGCTGTCTCGCCCAATAACATAGCGTCCGACCTGTCGTCCGATCACCGGGTGCGGAAATTCAATGGTGACGTCCAGTGAAAGCTCGTCCGCAGGATGCGCCTCGTAGACCGAATTGCCATCTATTACACGCAGTGGTTCCGTCAGGACGAGATAGTCCGGCTCACCCGCCTGCTCCACTATATCCGCACCCATCAGCGCGTCGTAGAACGGAGCCGAGCTGCCGTCCAGGATCGGCGGCTCGGGACCGCTCATGTCGATCACGAGATCGTCCAGCTCCAGAGCTGCCGCCGCGGACAGAACGTGCTCAACCGTGTGAATCGCTGACTTGCCTTCACCAAGCTGCGTACGACGCTCGGTCGCTGTCACTTCTTCAACGCGTGCCTTGATCTCGGGGCGACCAGGAAGATCCGACCGCCGGAAAACAATGCCAGTTCCCGAAGGGGCAGGTCGGAAGGTAAGATCGCATTTGCGACCCAGATGCAGCCCAATCCCCTTGATCATCACTGCCGATTCAATCGTGCGACGAGTCATGTTGAGTCTCTTTCACTCAGCAACTGTTCCAGTCGCTTGATCATCGATGTCAACTTGAACAACGCGGCCGATGCGCGCAGCGACTCACGGTGTGGACGCGCCGGATACCCGGACCACGTTTCACCCGCGGGCACATCGCCAAATACGCCAGCCTGACCTCCTATTCGAGCGCCGTCGCCAATCGTCACGTGCCCGCCAATCCCCGCCTGGCCAGCAATGATCACGCCGTTCCCAATTCGAGCCGATCCCGCGATGCCAGCCTGTGACATCAGCAGGCAGAGTGAGCCGATTCGAACGTTGTGGCCGATTTGCACCAGGTTGTCAATTCGGGTTCCGGCGCCGATTGTGGTGTCGCCGATGCTCCCACGGTCAATCGTCGTGTTCGCGCCGATCTCCACATCATCACCAATTATGCAGCGGCCGACGTGGGGGATCTTCTCGTGTTGTCCATTCCGGAAGACATAACCGAACCCGTCACTCGCGATACGAACACCAGAATGAATGGAGCAGCGCGCGCCAATCTCGCCGCCGGCGTACACCGTTACATGGGGATACAGTCGCGTCCCGTCGCCAATCTTTACTCCGTCACCCAGCACGACGTAGTCTTCGATCCTGACACCGGCGCCGAGTTTCACGCCGCGACCCAGCCTGGCCGTAGGTGCAACCCACGGCTCGGGAGCCGCGAGATCATACAGCCGCGGCAGCAACGTCTGGATCGCTTCGTGGGGATTCTGCACCAGAATCCGGGTCTGGCACCTGGACGGAAAGTCGGCCATGTCACGCGCAACGAGCACGACGCCCGCACGACTGACTGCAAGCTCCGACGAGTATCTGGAAGATGCCAGGAAAGTAGCATGGCGCGGCCCCGCCCTGTCGAGCTGAGCCACGCCATCCACAACCAACTCCGGGTCACCGCGCAACTCACCGTCGACGAGCTGCGCGATTTCCCGTGCCGTCAGCCCCATCTCGCGATCACGGCTTTGGACGCGTCACGCCCGCCGGCTTCTGCTCTGG
>JBDTAW010000085.1:0-16332 GCA_039924445.1 Gemmatimonadaceae bacterium | reverse complement strand
CCAAGACAAAACTCGCACGCTCGGTGAGTCCCTGGATCCATACGCTCGATTCTCCACCAAACGAAACCAAATACCGCTGCCACTGGACGCCGCCGCTCGCGATCGATCCGTTCGATCACAACACCGTCTACTATGGCTGTCAGGTCGTATTCAAGACGACGAACGGTGGACAGAGCTGGAGTGTCATCAGTCCGGATCTGTCGACGCGCGACTCATCGCGCATCGTCTCGTCTGGCGGAATCGTTGGTGACAATCTCGGTCAGTTCTACGGTGAGGTTGTGTTCGCAATTGCTCCATCGGAGATCAGCAAGGGCTTGATCTGGGCCGGCACGAACGACGGGAAGCTCTGGTACACGCGCAACGGCGGTACCGCATGGACTGATGTAACGAAGAACATGACCGGACTGCCAACATGGGGAACGATTCGCAAGATCGAGCCATCGCACTTTGATCCAGCCACGGCCTACGTTGCGATCGATTTCCACATCATGGACAACCGGAAGCCGTACATCTACAAGACAACCGATTACGGTAAGACGTGGTCCAACATCACCGGCGACCTACCGGCTGACGGCCCGCTCGACTATGTAATGGCCGTCACGGAGAATCCCAACAGGAAGGGGATGTTGTTCGCCGGGACGGGGCGTGGGTTCTTCTATTCACGCGACGGCGGTTCTCACTGGACGCAGTTTTCCGAAGGGCTTCCGGCAGCGCCTGTCACATGGATCGTGGTACCAAAACTCTGGCATGACGTAGTTGTTTCGACGTATGGGCGAGGGCTGTTCATACTGAAAGACATTACGCCGCTCGAGACGGGGGCAGAGTCGGCGAACGCGACCAATGTCAAACTGTATTCACCACATCCGGGATATCGTGAGCCGCGCAGCGGCAATGCGGATATCACATTTTCTCTACCAGCCAAAACTGCGCAACCTGCCACGCTCGAGATTCGCGACTCGAGTGGCGCGACAATCCGCACGATTCGCATAGCGACGCGCGCTGGCTACAATCGCGCGTTGTGGGATCTTCGGTACGATGCGCCAATGCACGTCGATCTTCGCACCACGCCGAGCGTAAACCCGCATATCTGGGAAGAGCCAAGATTCAAGGGCAAGAAGGTACGTCCGATTACGCACTGGGGGATTCAGGGTGCCGAGGCCGCTGGACCGATCGCAGCGCCGGGAACCTACTCTGTAAGGCTTGTAGTGGCCGGAGCAACACCACAAGTCGTTCCACTAACTATTCTGAAGGGCACGGATATCCTGTCCTCGGATGCCGACCTGGCCGCCTCGACGCGCATGCAGATTCAGATCCGGGACGACATGAATTCTGCTGTGGAAATGATCAACTCTCTTGAGAAGATGCGTTTGCAGATCGAAGATCAGCGGCGGGCTGCCAATCTGACACCCGATGCGTCGAAGGCCCTCGATGCCATGGACAGCAAGCTCATGGCGGTTGAGCTGAAGCTCCTGTCCAAGTCAGATCTGAATAGCGACGACAAATACTACGTGGAGCGTTATCACGTTTACATGAACCTTATCTGGTTCTCGGGTGAAGTAGGGAGCGGCGCTGGCGACGTCGCTGGTGGCGCAGATTTCCGTCCCACAGATACATCGCACGCCGTTCTGGCGAGTATTGAACGCGACCTTGCAGAGGCACGTACTGCGTACAATACTCTGATGCAGCACGACATCCCGGCTTTCAACAAGGCGACCGCCGGGAAACTGACACCCCTAGTTTTGGAGCGTTGATGACCGCACCGGGCAGTACCACTCGCCGTACTTCGATGCCAGCGCTGCTGGGACTTGGCGCCGCCGCGAACTTTTTCGATACTCTCGGCATTGGCTCCTTCGCAACGACGACCGCAGTACTGGTGCTGGGGAAAATGGTCGAGGACGATGACATCCCCGGGACCCTCAACGTTGGACACGCCATCCCCACGGTGTCCGAGGCAATCATCTTCATCATCATCCTCGGCGGCCTGATCGATGTACCGACAATCACGAGCATGGTGATAGCAGGCGGGATTGGCGCGTGGTTCGGCACCGGCATAGTAGTCCACTGGCCGCGTCAGTTGATGCAACGCGCCATGGCAATAGCACTACTCATCACCGCAGCATTCATGGCGGTGCGAATGCTGGCAAGCCTCTCGCTGGACGCCGGGACGATAGGCTTCACCGGCGTGACGCTCGTAATCGCAGTGCTTGGCAGCGTCGTGATCGGTTCGCTCACCAGCCTGGGCATCGGTAATTATGCGCCGACCATGGCCATGACGTACATGCTCGGTATGAATACCAAAGCCGTGTTCCCAATCATGGCCGCATCGGCCTCACTCATTCTGCCCGCCGCCGCAATCCGTTTCTATCGCTCCGGTCGGTTTGATCGCCGCACGGCGCTCGCCTTTGCGATCGGCGGTATTCCCGGTGTGCTCGTCGCCGCGTTTGTCGTCAAGTCGCTGCCACTCGAAGTCGTCAAGTGGGTAGTTGTCGGCGTATTACTCTACACATCGGCTACGCTGTGGATGTCGTCACGCCGACCAGTCAAGGTTGCCGCATGAAGATCACCGCGATTCGGGCGTACCAGATTGACCTTCCACTTCATGAAGGGAAATACAGCTGGTCAGGCGGCAATGCCGTTTCAGTTTTCGATTCGACCGTCGTCGCGGTCGAGACCGACGAAGGTCTGACCGGCTGGGGAGAGGTGTGTCCGCTCGGGCCGGCTTACCTGCCGGCATATGCACGCGGTGCACGCACCGGCATCGCTGAACTTGCCCCACAATTGCTTGGTGCAGATCCGCTCGCGCTCGGCGAGTTGAACGAATTGATGGACCGGTCGATGCGCGGGCATCCATACGTCAAGTCAGCCATCGACATGGCGTGCTGGGATCTCCTCGGCAAGGCGAGCGGCCTGCCTGTCGCAACGCTGATGGGCGGACATGTGGGCGAAGACTTCGCGTTGTATCGCGCGATCTCGCAGGAATCGCCCGCGCAGATGGCGAAGAAAATCGCACGCTATCGCAAGGAAGGGTATCACAAGTTTCAGCTCAAGGTCGGGGGCGACCCGAATACGGATATCGATAGAATCCGCGCCGCTGCTGCGGAGCTCACGCGTGGCGATGTGCTGATCGCAGATGAGAACACGGGCTGGACACAGCACGCAGCCGTCCGCGTCGCTGACGCCGTTCGCGACGTTGATGTGTACATCGAACAGCCGTGCCCCAGCTACGAAGAGTGTCTCGCTGTCCGCCGTCACACCAATCGACCATTCATCCTCGATGAAGTTGTCGACGGAATCGACATGGTGGTTCGCGGCGTTGCAGATCACGCCATGGATGTCATCAACCTCAAGATCTCCAAGGTCGGCGGGTTGACTCGCGCACGACAGATTCGCGATCTCTGCGTATCACTTGGTATCGCGATGACAATCGAGGACACGTGGGGTGGCGATATCATCACTGCAGCGATCTCACATCTCGCGCACAGCACTCCAGAACGATTCCTGTTTTCCGCAACCGACTTCAATTCGTACGTCACAGTCGCATTTGCTGATGGCGCACCGCGGAGAAACAAGGGTCGGCTATCGGCGTCGAAGGAACCTGGGCTCGGCGTGAAACCGAATCTCAAGGTTCTGGGCAAGCCGGTTATCGATATTCACACGACGTCGCGACGCAAATAGCAATTCACGGTGTCCCAACAGACTCAACTTTGAGTTGATCCAGAATCGGTGTTTGCAGGCCGGCAACTGAAGCCGACGCACCGTGGCCATCGAGATCGACGACGACGATCTCATTCTTTCCGCGGCGCAACCATGCGCCGGGCAGATATAGAGTCTGTTGGGGTCCGACGTTCCAGTAACGGCCGAGATTGACACCGTTCACGAACACGAAGCCCTTGTTCCAGCTACGCATGTCGAGAAACGTGTCGCCAGTTTTAGTTAGCGTGAATGTTCCGTGATACACGGTTGGCACACCCGCTATCGCCTTTCGTGCAGCGTTACGAGCGTGCGCTGTCGGAGCTACAGAAAATGGTAGCCGATACATATCCCAGCCGGTAACTCGTGTGCCGTCCAGCACAACAGGTTCGATAATTCCCTTCCTGTCCCTCACCAGCTCCGCGCCGTAGTTGATCCGACCGAGATTCTCAACGAGAATATCAAGACGACCGCCGGCGGAAATCTGTACTTGCACGGCGAGACTATTCTTGCTGCGCTCGAGCGTTCCGACCCGTGCACCATTCACGAAAACCTCGCCGAAGTCGCGCAGGCCCGGAACCTCGAGCAAACCCTGGGTCGCATGCTCAAACCGATGCCGGTAAAGCACGAAACCATCGGACTGATTGACGTCTGCGAACGAGAGGGGGTCGGCCGCACGTACCGGTTTGACGCTCGCCACCAGGTCAAACAGGTTCGCATCGGCCGTGACTGTCACTGGCGGTAACGAGATCACAGGTAACGAATCGGGAACATCGGGAATCTGATATGAAACGTGCTTGCGAATTACATCGCGAAGAGCGTAGTATTTCGGCGTCGGCCAGCCGGCTTCGGACAACGGTGCGTCATAGTCGTAGCTGGTCATGCTGGGCTGGACCGGAATTCGCCGCGTATAATTTGCGCCGGATGTAAAACCGAAGTTCGTACCACCGTGAAACATGTATAGGTTGATGCTCACACCGCGCTTGAGCAGGCTATCGTACGCGGGAAGAAAACTGCTCGTCGGCGTCGTCGGAAATGGTTCTGCCCAGTGAGTCAACCAGCCGGGATAAAACTCCGCCACCATGTACGGGCCGTTCCCCTTGTTGAAGGCATCGGACCGTTTCGCGAGCGTGTCGTAATTTGTCTCGCCATTCGCAGCAGCGAAGACGCCCGGTATTCCCCCTTTGTCAAACAGCCAGTCGCCGTCAGCAGTGAACAAGGGCACGTCGATCCCCGCGTCGAGAAGCATGCTACGAGAGGCCGCCTTGTAGCTGGAGTCGGAGCCGAACGAGCCGTACTCGTTCTCGACCTGGACCATCAGGATCGGCCCGCCGTGTGTTACGAGCAGAGGACGCACCTCTTTTCCGAGCGCGTTTATGTAGCGTTGCGCCGCCGCCAAGTAACGAGCGTCGCTGCTGCGCACCGTGGCCGCTGGTGACTTGAGCAGGTATGACGGGTAGCCGCCAAAGTCCCACTCCGCGCAAACATACGGGCCCGGCCGGAGGATCACCCACAATCCTTCTTCCTGCGCGATGCGAATAAACTCCGCAAGATCATGGTTGCCTGTTTGGAAGTCGAAAACGCCGGGTCGGGTCTCGTGATAATTCCAGAATACGTACGTGGCGACGGCATTCAATCCCATCGCCCTGGCCATCTTGAGACGTTGCCGCCAGTAAGCTCGCGGGATCCGCGCGTAGTGCATCTCGCCTGAGATGAGCTGAAGCGGTTTGCCATCAAGCTCAAATTCGCCTTTCGCGATCCTGAAGTCGTGGACCGCACCCGGCGCGGTTTTTCCTTGACTCCGTTGCTGCGCCGACATCGGGCCAGTGGATGCAACTATGAGGAGCGCAACCAGCCACGGCTTGCGGCCGGAGAGCATGCGTCGCCAGAATCTGGTAATGGTCATGGAGTCCCTACAATAGCTCCTTCCGGAGCGTTTTGCGTGTTCTTTCTATCGGCACTAATGATCCACCAACTTAATGTGGCGCCGTTCCCCGGGCTGTGCTTTGGCAGGTGAGGAGAATCCTTCGTACCTTAATGTTGTCGGTCCATTATCATATCGGCCGCCAGACGCACTCTGTCTCTTCCGCCATCCCGAGCCATGACTGAATCATCCGACGAACGCTCGCCATCAAACCTGAGCCGCCGAACATTCCTGGGCGTCGGTATTGGTGGCGCCTTGGCAGCTGCTGCAGGAGCCTTCCCGTCACCAGCGCTGGCGGCCGACCGTGTACGCCCACCAGACGCGTCGCGGCCACCTGGATTTGAACTCGACGAGGTGACTATCGGAGAACTGCAGCAGGGGATGGCCTCCGGGCGCTACAGCTCGCGTTCGCTTTGCGAGATGTACCTCAATCGGATAGCCGAAATCGATCGGACCGGACCGTCGATCCGTTCTGTGCTTCAGATCAACCCGGATGCGCTCGATATAGCAGCATCGTTGGACAACGAGCGCAAGTCAGGCCACGTGCGCGGCCCCATGCACGGAATACCGGTGCTGATCAAGGACAACATCGGCACACACGACCGCATGACCACGGCCGCGGGGTCGCTGGCGCTGGCGCATTCCATTCCGGCAACCGATTCGTTCGTCGCCCAGCGCCTGCGTGCTGCGGGCGCAGTTATACTCGGCAAGACGAATCTCAGCGAGTGGGCGAATTATCGCTCGACGCATTCCACCAGCGGTTGGAGCGGGATGGGTGGACAGACGCACAATCCCTATGCGCTGGACCGCACTCCCTCTGGCTCCAGCTCGGGCTCTGGCGCTGCCGCGACAGCGAGTCTCTGCGCCATCGCTATCGGGACTGAAACCGACGGTTCGATAACGTCGCCGTCTGCGGTACAATCTCTCGTCGGTATTAAGCCAACGGTTGGACTCGTGAGTCGGTCAGGCATCATCCCCATTTCTCATTCCCAGGACACTGCCGGTCCGATGGCGCGGACGGTAACGGATGCGGCGATCCTGCTCGGTGTACTTACCGGTGTCGATTCGCAAGACGCCGCAACTGCGCCGAGCGCCGGCAATGCTCACGCGGATTACACGAAGTTTCTCGATAGTGCGGGACTCAAAGGCGCTCGCATCGGTATTCCACGAGTGAGGTACTTCGGCTACAGTGTTGCAACCGACGCCATCGCCAACGCCGCAATCGACGCGATGCGTTCGGCGGGTGCGGTTGTTATCGATCCGATAGAACTGGGCAATTCGGGAAACACAGAGAACGATGTCCTGTCCTACGAATTCAAGGCAGACCTCAATGCGTATCTTGCGTCACTGGGTGCAAATTCACCGATGAAGAATCTCGCTGATCTGATCGCGTTCAACCGCGCGCACCGCAGTGAGGAGATGCCGTACTTTGGCCAGGAGATTTTCGAGACCGCGGAGGCTCGTGGTCCGTTGACAGAGCAGAAGTATATCGATGCGCTCGCCGCTGGCCACACCAAATCGCGCGCCGAAGGAATCGACGCTGCCGTCGCGAAGTACAGACTGGACGCGATAGTCGTTCCAACGCAGGGGCCGCCCGCGCTCATCGATCTTGTGAATGGCGATCCGCGTGGTGGTGGTGGCGCATCGAACCTTCCCGCGGTGGCCGGATACCCGCATATCACCGTTCCAGCTGGCTATCATTTCGGACTGCCGGTCGGCCTGTCATTCTTCGGACCTGCGTGGAGCGAGCCGACTCTGATAAAACTGGCGTATGCATTCGAGCAACTTACAAAAGCACGCATTGCACCTCGCTTCCTGCCAACAGCGAAGTTGACCTGATGGCTTAACGCGACACTCCTATCGGTGTAACTCCGAGGACAATCCGATCCGTGCTCGACACGCGGCTCCCTCCCGCTTGACCCGGAGCCTCCCATGCGGTAATCTCGCCTCCACGATGAGCGATCCGTAAGCGCTCTCGACGGGCTTACATCTTGGAGATTGAAACGTGGCGGACAACCGGGATCCAGCAACGCCTGCAGACTCGCCTCGGTCTGGCGTCACTCGGCGCGACTTTCTCGACCGCGGCAGTCGGATAGCCATCGGGCTTGGCGCCCTGCAGCTCGGGCTCGGACGCAGTGCCTTCGGGGACGTGCTCGGCATGGTTGGGAAGTCTCGCGCGGGTGAGTTGCCTGCCGAATCCACCATCGCCGCCGATGAGGTTACGCTCGGCAACGCTTCGATCACCGCGACATGGACGACGACTTCGGGCTCGTTCCGACCGGCGAAGATGACGGATGGGCTTAACAAATCGTCGCTCCCCGTTCCAGCCCAAGCCTTCGTCCTGACGTTTGCGGACAAAACGACGCTTAACGCCAGCGACATGAGAATGACGTCGCCACCGCAGACCGAGTCCCTGGCCGCCGATCCAACGGCGTCGCGCAAATCAGAGCGTGTCGCCGGACGCAAGGTGACCATAAGCATGCGCGACACCGCAGGCCGCATCGAAGTCGTCTGGAGCGGCGTTCTGCGCGATGGTTCAGCGTACTTACGCCAGGAGATTACGATTCGCGCCCTCGAAGGCGAGGTCCCGCTGCGTGAAATCTCGCTGGTGGACTTCAACGCTCCGAACGCAATGGTGCCCGGCACGGTGCGCGGGACTCCGATCGTGATCGGGACTTCGTACTTCGCCTTCGAACATCCGCTCGCAAACAATGGAGTGGACGGCGACAGGATTCGATGCCGGATGGGGCGGACTCTCCCGCTCCGCCCGGGAACCACAATCGAATTCAGCTCGGTCGTCGGCGTCACGCATCCAGGACAGTTGCGTCGCGATTTCCTCACTTATGTAGAACGGGAGCGTGCGCATCCATATCGCACCTTCCTGCATTACAACTCCTGGTACGATATCGGATACTTCAACAAGTACTCCGACGCCGACGCACTCGCCGCAATTAACGCGTTCGGCACGGAGCTGCACCAGAAACGCGGCGTCACACTTGATTCGTTCCTCTTCGACGACGGATGGGACGACTCCAAGACGCTATGGCGGTTCAATTCCGGCTTTCCGAACGGTTTCACGAACGTCGAGGCGGCAACTCATAAATACGGCGCAGCACCCGGCGTCTGGATGTCACCATGGGGCGGCTACGGCCAGCCGCACGCCGATCGCATTGCGTATGGCAAAGAACAGGGATTCGAGACCAACAAGGAAGGGTTTGCACTGTCGGGCCCTATCTACTACAAACGCTTCCGTGATACCTGCCTCGACATGATCCGACGCTACGGCGTCAATCAGTTCAAGTTTGACGGCACTGGTGAAACGACCAACACATTCCCCGGAAGCCCGTTTGACAGTGACTTCGACGCTGCGATACATCTCATTGGTGAGCTTCGCACCGAGAAGCCCGATCTGTATGTAAATCTCACAACCGGCACGTATCCTTCGCCATTCTGGCTGCGATACGCGGATTCCATCTGGCGTGGCGGAGAAGACCACTCATTCGCGGGGATCGGCACGAGCCGGCAGCGGTGGATCACGTACCGCGATGCGGATACGTATGAAAATGTCGTTCGTGCCGGCGCGCTGTTCCCGATCAACTCGCTCATGCTGCACGGCATGATCTACGCGAAGCAGGCTCACAACCTGATGACCGATCCCGGCAACGACTTCACATCAGAAGTCCGCGATTACTTTGGCACCGGAACGCAATTGCAGGAGATGTACATCACCGCGTCACTCCTCACACCTGCGAACTGGGACACGATCGCCGAATGTGCCAAGTGGTCGCGCTCCAACGCCGACACGCTCGTCGACACACACTGGGTAGGTGGCGACCCGCAGCGACTGCAACCATACGGGTGGGCATCATGGTCATCCAGAAAGGGGATCCTCACTCTCCGCAATCCGTCCAACGTCGCGCAGGACATCACAATCGATGTCGAGCGCGCATTTGAATTGCCCCCGAATGCTCCTCGTCAGTTTTTGGCGAAGAGTCCGTGGGCGCAGTATCGCGGAACTCCACCGGTTCGATTCCGAGCTGGGCAGGATCGCAAGATTCGCCTTGAGCCATTCGAAGTTCTCACGCTCGAAATGTCGGCCGTATAAAACGCGAATGCAGTCGCGCATCAACACATAGCCAACAGGATACGACCGAATGCAGTTGACGTCGATTGATTGGGTCATCGTCGCAGTTAGCCTCTTTCTCTGCTATCTGCCAGCGTTGTTCTATATCCGGCGATCCCAGTCGAGTGTCGCTGAGTTTTTCACGTCGGGGCAATCCGCGCCGTGGTGGCTTGTCGGCACATCCATGGTTGCAACCACGTTCAGTACTGACACACCGAACCTGGTCACCGATTTCGTTCGCTCGCACGGAGTGTCCTACAACTGGGTGTGGTGGGCTTTCCTGCTCACTGGCATGGCGACTGTCTTCTTCTATGCGCAACTATGGAGACGGTCTCGCGTTCTGACCGATCTCGAATTCTACGAACTACGATATTCGGGAAAGCCGGCTGCTCTCGTGCGCGGCTTCCGCGCGGTTTACCTCGGGCTGTTCTTCAACATCATGATCATGGCTACGGTGACTCTCGCTGCCGTCAAGATCGCCAATGTCATGCTCGGCTGGGGTCGACTCGAAACAATAGTCATCACCGGTACCGCGTGCGTGCTGTTCGCCTCCGTATCCGGACTGTGGGGCGTGCTCGCAACGGATCTGGTCCAGTTTGTACTGGCGATGGTCGGAGTCATTGCCGCAGCGTACGTATCGCTGGATCAGCCCGCGGTCGGCGGCCTCGCCGGAATGCTCTCGAAGATCGATCCTAAAACGCTTTCGTTGTTACCCGACTTTCATGATACTTCACTAGCTGTGACGGTGTTTGTAATACCACTGACAGTTCAGTGGTGGTCTGTATGGTATCCAGGCGCCGAACCGGGTGGTGGCAGTTACATCGCGCAGAGAATACTCGCATCCAAGAACGAAAAACACGCTCTCGGCGCGACGCTCTGGTTCAATGTCGCACACTATGCGCTGCGTCCGTGGCCGTGGATCATCGTTGCACTGTGCTCCATGCTTGTATTTCCGACGCTCGGCGACCTGCACCGCGCGCTCCCGAACGTCGATCCCGCGCTGATCGGTAACGATCTCGCATATCCCGCGATGCTGACGCTGCTGCCGGTTGGTATGAAGGGACTCATCATCGCGTCCCTGTTCGCTGCCTATCGCTCAACGATGGAGACCCACCTCAATTGGGGTTCGTCCTATCTGGTAATTGATTTCTATCAGCGATTCCTTGCCCCAGGAAAGAGCGAACGCCATTACCTGTGGATCTCACGCTCGCTCACCGCAGTCCTGATGATCGCGGCCGGAACGTTCACCCTGTTCCTCGCGACTGCCAGCGAAGCATTCGAGTTATTGCTCTCGGTCGGCGCCGGCACGGGATTGATATATCTACTGCGGTGGTTCTGGTGGCGCATCAATGCGTGGAGCGAGGTATCGGCAATGGCGTCGTCGTTCGCCATATCCATCGCGTTCTTCGTGGCAAAGAAGATGGGCGCGGATATCCCCGACCCGATTCCCCTGTTGACGACCGTTGGCGTCACTACCGTTGTCTGGATTACAGTTACGCTGCTCACGAAGCCAGCCGATCACGCAACGTTGCTGCGTTTCTACGAACTGACGCGACCGTCCGGTCCCGGATGGAAGGAGATTCGCGCCGAGTCCAGCGTTGCCGCCTCGCCCGACAGTCTGCCGCAGATGATGCTCGGCTGGACCTCCGGCGTGATGTTCGTATATGCCGGACTGTTCGGGACGGGCAGTTTGATCTACGGACGGACTTTACAGGCCTCGATGTGGGCTGTCGCATTTGTGGTGAGCGGCATCGTGCTTTGGCAGGTGGTGGGGCGCATCTGGACGGCCGATGAACCGGAGTTGAGTGGCAGCGAAACCTCTGCGATCGCAGCGAGGCGCCCGTGTACCAAAGCCGTCATTCTTGCCCGCGGGAACGGTACCCGCATGCGCCAGTCTGACGCTGGTGTCGCGCTGGATCCAGCGCAGTCTATGGCCGCGGACTCTGGTGTGAAGGCAATGATCCCGATCGGTCGCCCGTTCCTCGACTACGTCCTGAGTTCGCTCGCCGACGCCGGATTTACCGATGTTTGCATTGTCGTGGCACCTGATGCCAACGAAATGCGCGAGTACTACACGACCCGCGCGGTACCACAGCGCATACGGATTTCATTCGCCGTACAGTCCGCGGCCATAGGAACTGCGGACGCGGTTCTCGCCGCGGAAGAGTTCACCGCCGGCGAACCGTACGTGGTACTCAATTCGGACAATTACTATCCTTCCGCCGTGCTCGCTGAGCTTCGAAATGCGCCGGGTGCCGCAGCTGTCGCGTTCTCGCGTGACGGGCTACTTCGAGGCGGCAACATCTCCGCGGAACGCATCGCGGCCTACGCGGTCCTCGACATCGGAAACGACGGCTACCTCCGTGCAATATCCGAAAAACCGGCAGATGCGCCGTTGGCAACGCGCAACGCTGTCGTCCACGTGAGCATGAACTGCTGGCGCTTGACATCGGAATTCTTCCGCGCGTGCCGAGATGTACAACCTTCGCCGCGCGGCGAACTGGAACTGCCACTCGCAGTGCAGTATGCGATCGATATACTCGGAATGAAATTTGGCGTGATTCATTCCAGCGCTACTGTTCTTGATCTTTCACGGCGCGCCGACATCCCAGCTGTTGCGGCCCTTCTGGCAAAAACCGAGGTAAACCTCTGACCTCGATAAGCGCCCGCCTTACCGCTGCGGGCATGAGCGAAACTGAGGCGCAAAAAAAGGCGGCTCGCTTTGCAAAACTGTCGAAGCTGCTCACAGGATTCGAAGCGAGTGATAATAAGGACGAACAGAATATCCACGCCTTCTGGGTGCCCGGTCGTATCGAAGTACTGGGGAAACACACCGATTACGGTGGCGGCCGAAGTCTGCTCTGCGCCGTCGAGCGCGGTATCTGTGTCGTAGCTGCCGCGCAAACCGATCAGTCGTTCCCGAGTCGCCGCGAGTCGCCAACACTCGTGCGGGTCACCGACGCTGGTTCTGGCACCAGCTGCGAGTTTGAACTCCGATCCGACATCGCGCCCGCACCGGGCCACTGGTCCAACTACCCGATCACCGTCGCCCGTCGAATCGCGCTGAACTTCAGCGGCCCGATGCGCGGCGCGAATATCATCTTCGAAAGCGATCTGCCCCACGCCGCCGGAGTGAGCAGTTCGAGTGCGCTGGTTGTCTCCATATTCCTCGCCCTGTCTGCTGTAAATGACCTGCCATCGCGTCCCGAGTACCGCGAAAACATTGTCTCGCCAGAAGACCTCGGTGGATATCTGGGCTGCGTCGAGAACGGACTCGATTTCAAGGCACTCCACGGCAACGTTGGTGTCGGCACATTCGGCGGGAGCGAGGACCAGACAGCCATTCTGTGTTCGCGTCCGAATACGCTCGTCCAGTACTCGTTCTGTCCTGTGAAGTTTGAGCGCGCTATCCAGCTCCCCGCTGGTTGCTGCTTCGTCATCGCATCGAGCGGCGTGACTGCTGCGAAGACGGGCGCCGCACTTGAACGATATAACCGCGTTTCACGAAGACTGACTGCCGGCCTCGAAGCCTGGCGTACAGCCACTGGCCGCGGTGATGTATCGATGGGTGCGGCAATAGCTTCTTCGCCCGACGCGCGCGATCTAATTCGTGAAATTCTGAGCGCCGTTTCGGATGCCGGCTATTCTCCTCAATCGCTGGTCGAGCGATTCGATCAGTTCGTCGCCGAGAGCAATGAGATAATTCCGGCCGCCGGTGACGCGCTGGAACGCGGCGAGCTAGACGAGTTTGGTAGACTCGTCGCATTGTCTCAGCGGGGAGCCGAGCGTGCTCTTGAGAATCAAATTCCCGAAACGCTGCTGCTGGTTGCGCAGGCGACGGGACTTGGCGCGATAGCGACATCGGCATTCGGTGCAGGCTTCGGCGGTAGTGTGTGGGCGCTGATCAATTCCTCACCCGAGGACTTCCGCGACCAATGGAAGACTCAATACACAGCTGCATTCCCGGGCAGAGCATCGCAAGCGGAGTTCTTTGTCACACGCGCCGGACCCGCTGCATTGCAGTTGTGAACCAGCCCGGCGGATAGAGATGCATCATGTAAGCGAAGAGCCCCGACGATAATCGCCGGGGCTCTTCTCTTACTCTCGAACGCGGAATCCGCGTTAATGCAATCCGGTTACTTCTCGCCACCGCCGTATATCCCGTTGAACAGGAATCGGAACGTGCCGTGCGGCTGCGCGCGGAACGTGATCTCGGGGCCGAACATGAACAGCTGGCCCGCTCCCACCTTGGCCTCTGCCATCGCAACCGTGTTATCGAGATAGTTCTGACCCCATGCCCAGCCGCTCACGAGCGGATGCGCCGAGTCGAACCACGCGACGGGACGCACACCCTTCTGCGCAGCATCCGGTTCCAGTCGGAACGCCGGACTGTTGTCGTAGAAGACGTCAACTTGCGAAGCGGAACCGGCCGCAATTCCCAGGTTGCTGTTCACCGCAACTTTCAGAATCGACCCCGGCACGTAGAATTTGTCACCCGGCAGCGGTTTTGGCGTGCCATTGGGCGTTGACTCCACAAGAGCGTTGGTTACAGGAAGCCCGATCATTTCCGCCAGAGACGTTGATCCGCCGATCGTAATGACGTCGCCGCCCTGATCCATGAATTTCTTGAGCATCGGCGCACTCTTGTCGGCTGACAGTCGTCCCGTCATATGCTGGTATTCCGCTGGAACGTCGGCATCACGCGACCCGCCGCCAAATCCGCGGCCGTTCGATGCACTGATCGCGCCCGATGGCAAAATCAGAGCGTCGTACTTCCCGTCGAGCTTGCCGCCGTCGATGTCCTTTGGATAGACCAGAGTGTAAGGGAATTCGAACTGCTCCAGCATCCAGCGAATCTGGCCGGACGGCATCGAGCCGCCGTACATGTCCCACAACGCCAGCCGCTCCTGCTTGAGCTTGGTATCGCTCGCAGTCGGCCGGGTGTTGGTTCCCGTGAAGCTCACGCCCAATTCCTTAGCGGCCTTGGTGATAACAGGCATCGCTGCAGAGCCAGCCGCGACGTAGAACGTACCGGCGGGATACGCCTTTCCGTTCGCTGTAACCGGCTCCTTCATCCAGTACACGTCAGCGTGATTCTTGAGCAGGCGATTCACCACAGTGAACGCGTCGTTCTCCGCGTGTGAGAACAGGAAGCCCGCCGCGCCGCCTGCACCTGCAACCGTTCCAGCCGGCGGGGTGGCCAATCCAGACACCTTTTCGAACGGACCGTTGAAGCCGTCGAGAATGCGATCGAAGTGGACGCCCATCATGTACGCGAGCGTGTAACCAGTGTTGTCGTACGGTCTCGTCGGCGGGCCACCCGGATACGGAAAGTCATTCGGATAATCCTGCGGTTCGAACATGTCCATTACGTATGGACGAAACGCCTGCGCGGCCATTACGACGTACGAGCCAGCTGGATACTGCTTGCCGTTGACCGTGAACGCCGCGGTTGCACGTTGCACATCGATGCCGTTGTGACGTAGCGTATTGACGAACTTGACGGCAGTGGGGAAATCGGGCTGATCCGCGCTGATTATGTAGCCGCGGGGATCGCGCTTCGCGGGATCGTGAAGAATACTGGTGTAGAACTTGTCATCCACACCGCGTCGGAACTGCGCGGGCGCCGCACCGGCGCGCGTGCCCTTCTCACCAGCTGCGACAGCCGAGTCCACGGAAGCGATCCGGTCGCCAGATATCGTCCAGTTATCATGGCTTCCCCTCTCGATGGAATTCCGCCCCATCGAGTAGAGATCGTAGAGAAATTCATCCTTCTGGCGAGATGCGAGATCAAGAACCGCGTAGTTGGCGGTTATCTCGTAGTCGATCGACTGCTTGAAGTGCCATTCCTGCGGAGCGATCGGGTACGGATTGTCGCCGCGCGGCAGTTGCATATCAGGAACGAACGGAATCTTCTCAGGCGTCGGAGTCCCGATTGCCTCGGTGAGTAGTCCGATCATATTGTGGAAATAAGGCGTCGTCCGAAGCCCACCGTTCCACCACGTCGAGTAGTTCGCTGCGGACCGCGTCACCACGCCAGGCTTGCGTTCACGATTGAATCTGTCGTGCATTGCCGCGCCGATCAGATCCAGATCGGTCACGATCATCGGATCGTAGTTGTAGTTGAACGGATCTCTGAATGGAGGCGAGAACATCACCGCCCCGGCGGGGCCAGTCTGATGGTGGTTGTATACGATCTGGGGAAACCAGTCCCAGTACAGAACGTGGTTTATGTTCTTGGTCTCCGCCTGGTTCGACATGTAGAAGTCACGGTTGTTGTCGTGGCCCGTGTACTTCTGCCAGAGTCGCGGCACATTCTCGTTGCGCTTGAGAGTGTCGGGATCGCTCATGTACCAGTTGGATACGAGCTGCATGCCGTCGGGATTCGCATGCACGGCGAGTATGACGCAGTCGTTGAGAATGCGCTTGGTCTCCGGATCATTCCGGCTCAGGAGATCGTAGACTGTCTGAATAAGCTGCTCGGCGCCGAGCACCTCGCTCGCGTGCAGGCCGCCGTCGATCCACACCACGGCTTTCCCCTCAGACGCGAGTGCGTGCGCCTCCGCATCCGTGAGACCCTCCGCATGAGCGAGTC
>JBDTAW010000084.1:0-4096 GCA_039924445.1 Gemmatimonadaceae bacterium | reverse complement strand
CCAAGGAATCGTTACAGCCATGGCGTAAATCTTTACGATATCTCGGCGTGCAATACGCGCTATGATCTCGCGGCCGCACTGTACTTCGCAGCCATGTCATTGCGCCGCGAGACCGCCGTTGCCTTTTCGGGATTCGCGATCAGCATCGGCGGCATGATGAACCGTTGCGTATCGCCTTTCATGGACTGCGCGACAGCGCTCGAGTGGACGTGGCCCGGCGAGGAGGACGCGAGATTTTACGCGGTTGTCGACGCTGCGATGGAGAGACTGAAGATATTGGAAGGCTGGTTCGAAGCTCCATATTACGCGGTCGGTTCCTATATGAGCCGGCTGCATTGTCTGGCGGGGCTTGACGATGCGGAGCCTCGCAAGAAGAAACGCGGTCGTCCCAGGCAAGCGCGACCGCTGCTCCAACACGCAAAATCACCAGGGCGGATCCGTGAGATTGTTGAGCATGCTCTGAAGTTCGACACACCACTCCTGCGCAGGCTATCGGTTCAGGAGAACGAGAGTACTGTGTTGGCTTACGCGATGCGCGGTGCGGAAACGAGCTATGTACTGAGCGTCGCAAGTGATATTGGCGCACGGGCTCCGCGCCGGGCGCATTTCGAGTGGTTCCGGGCGCACGCCGATGAGACGCGGACGCCAGCACTTCTGGTCGCAGATCGCGAACTTGCGGACTACGTTGATGCATACTTTCACAAATACGGCCGACCGCGCGACTGCACGCAACACAATATTGAGTCCTGGCTCGACGAAGAGATTTCACTATCTGCTACCGATATGCCGGCCGACGTCGCACTCGGCCAGAGTCGCCGTTACAGCTACGTGTATCGTCGTCTGGTGCGCGCGGTCAATCAGTGCTCTGAATTCGGAGCCTGGTACAACCCGTCCACACAGGAACCGATTGGTCGGTTAACGCCTCGCTGTCCATCCTCGCTATCAGTTATTCGGGCTACCACGCCGGCTGCGCTCACGTGTTTTCAGTGGACGTGCGACATTCTGAAACTCGGAATTCGGGTAGACGTGGTGTGACGCCGCCAGCGATCGCCTCAATCCGAGCTGCGCTCACCGGCGTTACCAGATCCGACGCATTCCGGTGTAGATGCCGCGATACCCCCGGACCCTGACGCGTACCTCCATCTCGACAATCGCACGCCCGCGTGCGGAGAGTGTAGTCTGGATGCGTGTTCCGATCTTCCTCCGTATCACCCACGCCGGATGCACCTTGCTGATTGCTCTTCGTAGCGTCGGCATGGTCCAGTCGCCGCGTAGTACGACTCTGTGTACATATGCCGCGTGCAACCAGTCATCGCAGTTCGCGACCGTGCAATCGGGCCGGTCATACAATCCTTGTAGCAGTGCCAGGTCATTCTTGGAGATGATGAGATCTCCGTCAAAGTTGACAGGTTCGGGATCGCGCCGCGGCTCACCGCGGTTCCGTCTGCACACATCCCATGCCGGGCGCGCGTCGTGATACAGCGAGATGTGCCTGGCGCCGCGCGGCACCGATAGCTTGGGCACGACCGTTAACGATCGCAGTGCCGCTGCGTAGCTCTCGAATGCATCGCGGTGTTTGGTGAAGCGCATCCCAAGGTCACTCAATACTCTGAGCGTATTGGGGATCCATTCCGTTTCCTCGCACGGAGGCGCCGTCTCCTGGAGTCGCATCGCCGCTTCCCTAAGTGCCACGCTCCCGGCGTGCATCAGGCCGCCGGTCAGGTACGCCGAGCCCGATTCGGCGACACTCGCTTCGCGTGCTAGCAGTGCTGCGACCGCGGCGAAGACGTTGATCGCCACTGGTCTCGTGGTGTGGCCGTATGCAGAAATATTGGGGAGAGTAAGTCCGCCCTGAAAGAGGAGCATGTTCGATTCCTTTTCGATTGAAACGTGCCGTCTCATTCGCGCATGGATCCAGACGTGAGTCTGGTCGGCAGGGCCACCGTGGGCCTTCGGTGGTGAAGGCTACGGTCTGGCGGATGGGTCAACGAGCCGGATCTCTCGCCATCCTCTACATGTTGGCCGCCGAGGCGGAAGCGGCCGGTACTTCGAACTGCAACGGTAAGTTACAGCGTCATACGGATGTTGAACAGCACCAGCCACAATCCAACGCTGTGTCGTTGGATTGGCGAGGTAAGTTTTGTCCCAAGCGGGTGTCCCCGAGCCCGAGCCGCAAAGCCGGAGCCGCAAAGCCGAGCCGGGGTCAAATCTTGTATTATGCGATCGATCTGCACTCTGCACGAATAATCGCAATCGCATTCTTGTACGTTGCGGCATGTTTCTGCAGGTTTGCATGGTGCGAGATCTGACGCCCATCTCCGCGGTGGACAGAACGGCGTGCTGGCATTTCGAAGTATTTGAGTTGAACAAGTTGGATCGTACACTGACCCGCATGACAACATGATTTTCATCAAGCCTCGAATCGGCCGGCTCGTGTATGTGTGGGTAGCTCTTGCACTCACCGTCGCACTCACCGTTGGACTCCCGGTTGGTGCGCGTGCCCAGACGTCGCATCCCGTGGATCTGGCGGCTGCACGCTCGCTGATCGCGCGCGTTGTACCGACCAATGCCGCCGGCTTCGACGTCGCAGCGATTCCCGACAGCGCGGGACGCGACGTATTTGAAGTGGCGAATGTCGGATCGCGTGTGATGTTACGTGGATCATCGGGAGTTGCAGTCGCATCGGCACTCAACTGGTATCTGGAGCACGTTGCCGGCGTCGACGCGTCGCTTCCGCTCAAGCCGATCGCGTTGCGAATGCCTCTGCCCCGCGTAACGGCGCCAGTGCACATATCAACGCGTTACCGCGTGCGCTACTTCTTCAATTACTGCACGTTCTCGTATTCGATGGCGTGGTGGAACTGGAACGACTGGCAATCGATGATCGACTGGATGGCGCTCAAGGGTATCAACGCACCGCTCGCGGTCACGGGTCAGGAAGCAGTCTGGCGCTCTGTGCTCGGCGATTTCGGGTTCACGCGCAAGCAGGTCGGCGACTTTATTGTTGGTCCGGCATATCTGCCGTGGGGTTGGATGGCGAACATCGACGGCTTGGGTGGTCCGCTCCCCGATAGCTGGATTGACAGTCACGTAACGCTGGAAAAACAGATTCTCTCGCGTGAGCGCTCACTTGGCATGACACCAGTGCTGCAGGGATTCACCGGACATGTGCCGGAGTCGATCACGCGGGTGATTCCCGGAACGAAGATTCATCAAACTGGAGATTGGTCTGCCGGTTTCTCCGGCACATGGTTTCTGGATCCGCAGGATTCGCTGTTTCAACGGATGGGGCGAAAGTTCATCGAGAAGCAGACCGAACTCTTCGGCACCGACCACCTGTACGCCGCGGATCCGTTCAACGAAATCGATCCACCGTCGAACGACTCGACGTTCCTCGCCGAGATGGGCGGCGCGATTTACAACGGCATGCGCTCGTCCGACACGAGCGCGACGTGGGTGATTCAGGCGTGGTTCCTGGTGTACGGCAAGAAGTTCTGGCAGGAGGCGCAGGCCGAGGCGTTGTTGGGTGCTGTGCCGAATAGTCACATGCTGGTGCTGGATTTGTGGGGCGACAGATCACCAGGGTGGAAGGTGCGACACGCGTTTTACGGCAAGCCGTGGATCTGGAACGTGTTGTACAATTTTGGTGGCAAGGTCAGCGTGAACGGAGACCTGCCGCAGATTGCTGCCAACTTGGACACGGCTATTCGCAGTCCCGACAAGGGACGGATGGAAGGACTTGGAATGACGATGGAGGGGTTGGGCACGAACCCGATCGTTCCCGATTTCGTTTTCGATCAGGTATGGCGCGACACTGTGCCGGATTTGAATGCGTGGACGCGCAGTTACATCACGCGCAGGTACGGACGCTACAACGCATCGGCGTGGAGCGCGTGGCAGATGCTGCTCGCGACCGCGTTCCGCTCGTCGGCGCAGACCGGGAATTTTCTCGGGGAGCGGCCGCAGTTCTATGTGAAGGGACGCACGTATCGCACCGAGCCGATTCCGCCGTACGACGAACGTATTGTTGAGCGCGCGCTGGATTCTCTGTTGGCCGCCGCGCCCGCGCTCGGCAGGAACGACGCGTATCGCTACG
>JBDTAW010000083.1:0-20392 GCA_039924445.1 Gemmatimonadaceae bacterium | reverse complement strand
GCGCCCACTCTCCAAGCACCAATCCGAGCGCCACAGCGAAGAGCGCTCCCGCAAAAATGGGAGCGATAAAGCGGTAAAATGAAATTCCCGACGCCTTCGCTGCCGTGATCTCCGAGTGCCGCGTCATCGAACCAATCGAAAACACCGTTGCAAACAAAACTGCCGCCGGCAGAATCATGAACACTGAATCCGGCAGGAAGTACAGATAACTGAGCGCAAGCTGAGACTTGGGAAGTCCGCGCTGAAGGTATGTGTTGAGATTGTCAGTGACGTCGATGACAATCAAAAGCACCGGAAACCCAAGTGAAGTCGTCAGGAATATCCGCCAGAACTCGCTGAACACATAGCGATCGAGCGGACTGACTATCCGCTTCAGATTCATACGTCGATCCTGCGCTCAGGCAACAAGTGTGCTCCACGCAACAGCCGAGCCGTCGATGACTTCAACTTCAACCAGAGTTCTGTCATGTCCCCACCACGCGCTGTGCTCCCTTCCTTGCCCATGCGCAACAACATAATTACCGCGACAAGAGCAAATATCACGTTGGCGGCCCACATCGCGATATACGGCGGCAGCAATCCCGCCGATGCTGCGGCCGCTCCGGCGGTAAGACCGATGTAATACAGTGCAAAAACAAAGAGACTTACACCGAGCGTCAGGCCGACGCCACCACGAGGGAAGCGCAACGCGATTGGGGCTCCAAGCATCACGAATACAAAGCACGCGACAGCCAGAGCGAATTTCTTGTGAATCTCGATCTCATACCCGTCGATCAGCGTTCGCGCGTCCGCCAGACGAATACGCGCAACCTCCAGCGTGCTAGGCGTCACCTGCGCCGATGGACCGGACTCACCAGCCGCGGAGATGCGGCCAGCAGTGGAGGTCTGCGGTATTGGCGTTGAAGTTGGCGTCTTCGGTTGTACTGTCGGCTTGAGCGACGGCGCATCTGCACCGCGGTCTGGGACAGCGCGCGCAGGTCTTTGCTGCGGCAGCTGCGCAGCTCGTTGCATCGGCGGTGCGCCTTGCGCGCCAAGCTTCTGCACTTCGATCCTGCGAAGCAACCCACAATAGAGGCCGCCGAGAGAGAGTGTGGACGGAAGTCTCGTGTCGGTCGTGTATAAATCCGGCATCAACTTGACGCCCCTTTCACGTGCGGTCTGTAATCCGTGCAGAAAGTCGTTACGCGCAAGCATGTATTGCGTGCGGCCACGCATCACCTCGAGTTGCATCTCGCAAACCGACATCTCACGGTTTCCCTTGCTCTGACCCGCACCCGACTTCTGAAACTGGTTTGCCACGCCTTTGACAGTGATGAGATCGACGTTGAAAAACAGTCGCTGCAACTGATCAGGATTCGTGACCGGCACATCCTGCATGCTCCCATGGTACAGCGTCATCAGCAGGTCACTCTGATTACGAGCGAGCGCCATGTTGCCGCTGTCTGCATAGATCGTTCTGCGTCGAGTCGGGTCGCTCATATCGTAAATCGTCACGCCGCGCATCAGGTTGGACCCCTCGTCCAGTCGATTGGCGCGAAGAAAGAGCTTGCCCGGACTCACTTCGTTGATAACCTGCTCGCGAAGCGCGAAAGTGGGCTTCTTCTGTGCGATGTCAGACTGAAGCACCGCAAGCTGGTGATTCGTGCGCGGCAGTATCTGATCGTTGAATATGATCATGAATACTGTGACACCGGCTGCGGCAACCAGGACAGGCGTCATCAACTTGCTCAGGCTTACGCCACTCGCCTTGAGAGCGGTTATCTCGTTCTCCGACGCCATCCGGCTAAACGCGTGCAGCGTCGCCACCAGCACGGCCATCGGAAGCGTCAGCGCGACGGTGAAGGGAATCGAGAGAACAAAGAACTCCGCTACCGCCGACCAGGGGATCCCCTTGCCCACCAGATTCGCGAACTGCTTCGCGATGTAGTTCAGCAGCAGTAGCGAAGTCAGAGCGGTAAGCGCAAATGTGAGAGGCCCCAGGTGCTCCTTGAGGACGTATCTGGAGAGTATCTTCACGAGGTGAAATTTACAGGGTGGGTCTCCCCCGGGCTCCATTCGTTTGAGCGCCGGAGAGAGCACGCGTCCCCTGGGTCACGGGACGCGCGCCGAATCAGTGCATCGGTCCTCTTGCTCGCGCGCGCTGCTGCCTTGCTCTTCGCACTGGCGCCCGCGTTCGCGACCCCGCTTAGCGCGCAAGTAAAGGACACCACGACGCGCAATCCGTCGCGCCTGCGCGTCCGCATCGGGACCGATACCCTCCCTCTCCGGCTCTCCGTCCTCCAGACCCGCGCCGACGCAGCCCTGTACCGCGAAGCCGAGGCCCAGCTTCAGGCAGCCCGTGCCACAGCCTTCCAATTGAACAGTCGTTCGATACTCGAATCCGTCTGGGGGCAGGTCGCCGCACAGAGCTTTGCCTCCAGCCTGCCACAGCCCCTATCAGCCGCCGACGCACAGCAACGAAAACCGCGAAGTCCATCAACTGATGAAGGGCTTTTCGGGGACTATGCCGACTTGGGCATTCAGGTCGACTCCCGCCTCGAATTCAGGAACGAGAAGGACGAAACCAACCGGTGTCGAGGCGTCACGTATTTCCTTACCGCCAACACCTGCCGGTCGAATTTCGAGCCAACACTCGACTTTCAGTACGCGCTCCGATCCGCAGGCGTCGTAGCCGGTCGCGTGCATGTGAACGTCGACTACGACTCCCAGCGCGAGTTCGATGCGTCCAACACGATATCGATTGCGTTCGAGGGGAAGCCGAACGAATTCCTGGAAAAGCTGGAAGTCGGCAATGTTACCTTCCAACCGCCGCCGTCACGATTCATTACGGCCGCAATCCCGAGCGGCAACTACGGCATTCAGGCCATCGCCAACCTCGGCGAAGGAATCAAACTCCGCAGCATAATCGCGCAGCAAAAGGGCAACGTCGTCCGCGATAGGGTGTTTACCGTCGGCGATCACGTCCTGCAGGCTGTTGACCGCACTGTCGAGGATTATCAGTTCGAGCCGCGTCGCTTCTTCTTCACCGTCGATCCGAAGCTGTTCGCAGGATATCCGAATGTCGACATCCTGAATCGGCAGCAGATGAGCCGCCTCGCGGCTGCGCTTCCGGATACTCTGCGGCCGGTCAAGCTGTTCGTATACCGACTCCTGATCGGCGGACAGCCTCCCAACCCGAACGGACCTCAGTTCCGCATCCTCGGAGACCCGCGTTCTCAAAAGGGTCAGGTTTACGAATACCTCCGCGAAGGCGTGGATTATTACGTAGACCCGTCACGGCTCTGGATAGCGCTGGTGCGACCGCTCTCGCTCAACAACGAACGACTCGTCGTCGCGTACAAGGTCCGCATTAACGGTGTCGAAACGACTCATGTCTCGACGGGCGGTACTCCTGATCTGGAATATTCATCGAGTCGCGATCAGTTCGCGAACCTTCTCTGGGACCCGAACGTGCAACCGACCGACCCTGCGTTTCTACGCGAAATCCGATCGGTCTACCGCCTTGGTGGCAGTGACGTCGTGCGACAGAGTGTATCCGTCAAGGTCGTAACGGGGAACGCTACCGATCAGGAAAAGCCCGTGGCAGGTAACGCTGCGACATATCTTCAGCTGTTCGGTCTCGCTCAGCCGACCAACAGCTCCACCTTCGACGTCGAGAATCGCCTCTGGCCAAGACCAACAGATCCTGACTTTGCGCTTGGTGTCGGTGCCTTCGGTACGTCGACCATACGCGATCAGTTTCTCGTCTTTCCATCGGTTAGACCGTTCGCGAGCACCGGTCTCGCGGGTCCGGGGAATCCGCACAACGACACGGTCTACACGACTCCTGCGGATTATCTGATCACGTCGCAGCGACCTGGCGCAGTCTACCACCTGCGTCTGCGCTATCAGGCTCAGAGTAACGGTTCGAACGGTACCCTCTCGCTGGGTGCCGTGCAGGTGCGCCCCAACTCCGAGCGTATCCTCGTCGACAATGTTCTCCTCGCCCGCGGCAGCGACTACTCGGTCGATTACGATCTCGGCCGAGTCAATTTTGCGCGCCCCGATACGCTTTTTCAGCGATCTCGCCAGGTAACTGTTCAGTTCGAGGAAAATCCGCTGTTCGTCGAGACCCCGACTTCCATCATCGGATCGTCGTTCGAGATACCGCTCAACAACGGACAGATAAGCATCCTCGCGCTTTCTCAATCCCAGAAAAGCACCTACACGCGCCCTGCGCTCGGACTCGAACCACAATCGATGCTCATTGCCGGCATCAGCACGACGATGAACTTCGAGGCAGATCCGCTGACGCGACTGGTATCGCGCCTGCCATACGGCCACACCGACGTCCGCTCGCATGTGTCGCTTGCCGGTGAGTTCGCGGCGAGCAAACCGCAACCCAATCCGAGACAGCAGGCGTATCTCGAATCGTTCGAGGAAGCCGGCGGACTGGACGTGCTACTCGGTGATCAATACTGGTACTACAGCAGTCAACCCGCTGTCGCCCATAATGTACTGGCACGATTCGGCACCAATACACTCGATCTGAATCGTGCGGCACAGATGGCCTATCAGACGAACGTGCGCGATTCCACCGGTCGGCAGCTGCAGTTCACCATCGACAAGATAGATCCGGAAGTCGAATTCGCGGGGGTCGGTGCCGCCGCGCCAGAACAGATTCTCTGGCTGACAATGTTCCCGCTCTCCCTCGGGCTACGCAACGACCCGAATAGCAACGCTCACTGGAGCACCGGCGAAACAACGACTGGCCGGCGATGGCGTTCCATCCGGACGTCACTGAGTCCGTCCGGCGCAGATGTATCACGTACTGAAAACCTCGAGTTCTGGGCACTCGTTGATACGTCTTCCGCGGGGAGATCCAAAAACCCGACCCTCGTGTTCGACGTAGGTGAGATATCCGAAAATTCTGTAGCACTTCAGCCAGATACGGTGCGGATCCTGGCGGTGAATCGCATTCTCCGGGATACAACGATGACCGGAAGACGGCTCGCTGGCTACGACCAACTCGATAGCGAGCGCGATCCGTTCTCACGAACATTCAACGCGAATGTCAACGATGTCGGATTGCCGGGAGACAGAGACAGCGTTGTTGTCATCGCGGACACCATCGCGGGGCAGGTTCCGATACCGCGCACGGTACCGCGATTCGCCATCTGTCGCAATCAGTACGGAGCACTCTATCAGCTCGGCGACACGCGTGCCAATTGCACCGTTGGCAACGGTCGCCTGGACGAAGAAGATCTGGATGGAGACAACGTCCTCAATCTCACAAGTTCGCAACGGGAGCAGGAACAGATTCGCCGCTTCGTCGTGGATCTATCGGACCAGCGCAAGTACAACCGGGTTGGCAAATGCATTGCGCGGCCGGTGAGAAGCGGTGAACCAGCAGGTCCACCCGTGTGCTGGGTCTTTGTGCGAGTACCATTCCGCTCTCCCGACGATACTCTCAACGCGCCGGCCCTGCGTCGCGCACGCGCGCTACGGATCACCATGATATCCGGCGCTGGAATTGCCGATAGCGCGTTCAGTCAGGTCGCACTCGATCGGCTTCGCCTGAGCGGCGCGCCGTGGCTGAAGCGAAACGATGCGCCCGTCCGCGGAATCGCGGGCGAACAGCCAGGCATTGGCTTTGTCACGGTCGGTACAGTCGGGACCGAGGATCGCGGCGTCTCAAGCGGAATCAACTACGACTCACCGCCGGGAGTCGGCAACCTGCCGGATCTCAAGGCGACTCCAATCACTTCGTCGCGTGTGCTGATCAATGAACACTCACTTCGCATTGTCGCGGGCGGTCTCAACACGTTCGACCGGGCCGAGGCCTATTATCGGTTCCCCGAAGGCCAGAAGAACTTTCTCGGTTACAAGGAACTGAGATTGTGGGCGCGTGGAGTCAGCGCCGGATGGGGCCCCAACGGAGAGCTGCAGTTTTACGTCAAGATCGGACACGACGAAACGAACTTCTACATGTATCACACGACTCTTCCCGGGAGCGGAGCAGGGCCGGCCGCATGGCAGCCGGAGATCCGTGTCGACTTCAGCAAACTCATCGCACTCCGAGCTGAGATACAGAATGCATACCTTCGCGGATTGCAACGGAATACATGTACTGGCGACGATTCCGTCCTGATCGCCAATACCCCCTTCCAGCCAACAACAGCGACCAGTGCGCTGTACGCAGCGTGTTCGGATGGTTACATGGTTTACACGACCGACCCGGGTGTCAATCCCCCGAATCTTGCGGCAATTCAGGAAGTCGCCGTGGGGATGGTACGCGTTCCTGGCAGTCTCGCCGCGAGTCCGATTACACCCGCAGACACGCTTGAGCTCTGGGTGGATGACATCCGACTCGGCGGCGTCGTCGACGCAGCTGGGTTTGCGGGCCAGGTGGCACTTGGAATTACCGCGTCCGACTTTGCAGACGTACGAGTCAATGCCACTCGTCGCGATCCGAATTTCAGACAACTCGGCGATCAACCGACATATCTCACCGACAACACGATGGACCTGAGCGCGGCGTTCAGGCTGGAGAAGCTGCTTCCGCGTTCAGTCGGCTATGCCATCCCGGTAACAATCAACTACAGCGGCGCATCGAGTGATCCCACCTACTTGACACAGTCCGATATCGACGCGAGTGCCGTCCCCGGATTGCGAACACCGCGAAGTGCGGCGACCACAGTCACGTTCGGAGTGAAACGCGCCACACCGGTCAAGGGCGGAACACTCGCTCCCGTGCTGAACAACCTCAGTATGCAGGGAACCTTCACGTCAGCCGCCGCGAGAAGTGAATATGAGGACGGTCACGCCCATGACCTGCGTGTCGGGCTTGAATACAATCTCATTCGGTCACTCTCGCCAACTCTTGCGTCAATCCTGCCGACCGAGGTTTACCTTGCGTCGACGTATGAAAATGGAACCGATCGCCGTCTTACGTACCTGAAACCGGCCGATGCGATTGACGATACCGCGCGCGTCGTGACTGGACTGACGAACTCGATTCGCAACGGCGGCGCGATTGCGTTTCATCCGCTTCGGAATGGAACCATCCGGTTCAACCTTTCCTCCCTGCGGGATCTCAGGACATATTCGGATTTTCCGGCACTCGCCCTGATCGATGCGAGCGAACGGAATCGACTGGCCGGATTCGATACAGGCCTGGAACGTGAGCGTAATGTCGGAACCCAGTTGAACTACAGCATTGCGCCACTCCCATGGCTGAAGGCACGCTTCAATACGAGTTCCAACTACAACATGCTGCACGATCCGAACACGCTCGATTTCATTCGATCGGTAGATTCGCTCGGAGCGTACCGCATACCGCGACAGATCGGCGGTACTCAAAATACCAATCTCGGTTTCACTGTCGACTTCCGTTCGCTTGCCAGCATGGCACCGCTCCCATCTGGAATTCTGGAATTCCTGAATGCATTCCAGCCGTTGGATGTCTCTCTCGATCGTGATGTCCTCACCGCGTATAGCGGCGCGGCGCAGGGAGCCCCGCTCCTGTATCAACTTGGATTCGGCGACATCGCGCAGTTCCGACACATTGGATCTCAGCAGGCTTCGAGTGCAGGGCTCAACAACCAGCTGTCCATGTCGCAGACGATCAATCTGCCGTTCGGTGCCACTCTGACCAATCACTTGCAGCGAATCAGTATGCGCAACTGGACGCTGGCTTCCGACAATACGCAGGATATCGGAGATGTGACGCAGCTTGTTTTCCCGGATGTCGCTCTGCGCTGGACTACTCACACCACAGATTCGACGGCGCTGATAAAAGCCTTTACAGCCAGCGCGCGTGTCGCCGGCACGCGCCAGATGCTTACAAGCGCTGGTGAGTTGCGTGCGGATGACGGCGACAGTGGTGAAACGAGAATCCGGAGCTATCCAATCTCGCTCAGTGCGATCTGGACTGGATCACATCCAACCACAACGTCATTTGGTGCCAACCTGATACAGCGACTCGACAATCGGCCGGGTGCGGCAGGAAGCGGAAGAGCGCTCGACCTCAACGCCGACATATCTCGCGCCTTTACCCTCCCGCCTCAGTGGCATCCGCACAGTGACCTGCGTGCCCGCATCTCGTTCCAGAACAGTAGAGGAGAGAGCTACGTGATTAATCCGCTCGTCGCACTTGGACGGAGCAGGCTTACGGATAACGGTCGTCGATCCGCGTCATTTACCGCCGATACCGATGTCTCCGATACGATGACATCGAGCTTCGTCATTTCCCGGGTTCAGAGTTTCGACAACAACCTGAGCAGGGAATTCACTCAGACTGTCCTCAGTGCCATCCTGCACTTGCAGTTCTATTCTGGAGAAATGCACTGATCCGCGTCGCACCAGCAGGACCACTGCGTTGTATCTTTCCCGACACACATCAGGTATGGGTATGAATCGATTACTCGCTGCACTCGCAATTGTCTCCATGGCCGCCTGCACGCAGAAGACAAAGACGGGGTTTGACGGTCAGGCTGCCTACAATTACGCTGGTATTCAGGTGTCGTTCGGTCCTCGAGTTCCCGGCTCGCCAGGTTGGCAGAAGGCCGGCGACTGGATCGTAGCTCAAATGAGAACACGCGCGGACACTGTCATCGAACAGCGTTGGATGCACAGGCTCGCGAATGGCGACAGCATTCCGATGCGTAACATCCTCGCACGCTTTCGACCGACGGCAACCGACCGCGTCCTTTATCTCACGCATTGGGACACCAGACCGGTCGCCGACAACGACCCCAATCCCGCCAATCGTACAAAGCCCATTCTCGGAGCCAACGACGGCGCTTCCGGTGTCGGTCTCTTTGTCGCGCTGGGAGATCTTCTCAAAAAGACTCCTCCAAACGTCGGCGTAGATCTGCTCTTCGTCGATGGCGAGGATTACGGCAGCTTTGGACCACCTGCTGTCGACGTCCTGATCGGCTCGACTTACTTTGCCGCACATCTCCCGTCGCCGGGCTATCAGCCGATCTTCGGGGTCCTTTTTGACATGATAGGCGACAAGCAACTCAACATCTATCAGGAGCAGAACTCTCTAGCCCGCGCACCAGAAGTGGTTTCACGCGTATGGAATACTGCGGCAGACCTGGGTTATTCCAAGTACTTCATCCCCGAAGCGAAGTATGCCGTCACGGACGATCACATACCTCTGCTCCAGGCCGGCTTGCGGGTCATTGATGTAATCGACATCGACTACGAATCCGCATCGGAGAACTATCACCACACGCTCGCCGATACCATGGACAAGATCTCCGCAAAATCGCTCGGCATCGTCGGCGATGTCGCAGCGGCCCTCGTCACGAGTCAACCGTAAGCCATGCACATGGCGGTGCTCCGCCAACTCGGCCGCCATACCCGATATGCCCTACGATTAATGATGCGGCGCGGGGATCCCTGATCCCTCGCGCCGCTCTCTTTTGGCGGAGCTTTGCCCTATGGCAACTCCGGCCGAGCGAAAGGCGCTCATCTTTTTCGGGCTCGTCGCCGTGCTTGGCGCATCCGTCAGGGTATGGCGCAGCTACGGCGGTGAGCCCGGAAAGTCCGATTATGGCAGCTACGTCACCGAGCCCGCCGATCAGGTAACAAAATCCGTCGGTAAGTCCTCCAAGCCTCGTCGAACGAGTGTCCGAAAGACCGCAAACACTTCAAGATCAGGTCAGATCAACCGAGACTCCAACCTTGTAGTCGACCTGGACCGCGCCACGGCAGCAGAGATCGATGCACTCGGTTTGCTACCAACGGGGATGGGTCGTCTCATAGTTGCAGATCGTGACTCGTTCGGCCCGTTCGGTTCATTGAACGAGTTGCGGCGGGTTCCATTCCTTACCGTAAGTACCTTGAGAAAACTGGCGCCTAGAGTGACATTCTCCCGCGTTCCACGACCACGGAACACCGTGATCGATCCGCGCGCCATCCCGTCGGGGCGTGATCGATGACCACGACGGTCGCGCCCGTCGCGCAGACTGGGGAGCGCATTGGTGAACTGCTCGTTTCTGAAGGCCTGATCGGTCGCGAACAGCTCGCGCAAGCGCTCCAGGAACAACGCGCAAACGGTGGCCGCCTCGGTTACATCCTCGTCAAACTCGGGATAATCGAGGAGTTGACGCTAACCCGCCTGCTTGCGCGCCAGTACAAGATCCCGGCGGTCGATCTCACCAAGTCTGATATCGATCCGGCACTTGTCCGGCTCGTTCCTGCGGAAATTGCAGTCAATCATCTCGTGCTCCCGCTCAAGCGCGAGGGCCGAGTTCTGTACGTCGCGATGGCGGATCCGACCAACATCCGCGTGATCGATGATCTCAAGTTCCGCACGCGGTCGGACATCTATCCCGTCATAGCTGGCGAGTACACGTTGCGCACGATGATTGAGCGCGTGTATCCCGAAGGTGCTGTTCCGGACATGGGGATGGAGAATCTCCTCGACGACATCGACTTTGGTGCCGACGAAGACGTCGAGATGGTGGAGGAAGAGCAGGAAGAAATGACGGCTGCGGCCCTCACAGTCGCAGTCAACGAAGCTCCCGTCGTCAAGCTCATCAACGCAATTCTGACGGATGCCCTTCATAAGGGCGCATCAGACGTTCACTTCGAGTGCTTCGAAAAGGAGTTGCGCGTACGCTACCGCGTGGATGGTGTCCTGCGCGAGGTCATGAAGCCGCCGTTCAAGATGCGCCCGGCGCTAATCTCGCGTTTCAAGATCATGGCTGGTCTGAACATCGCAGAACGTCGCGTGCCTCAGGATGGTCGTATCAAGCTCAAGATCGGCCGCAAGGTCATTGACTTCCGCGTCTCGACTCTGCCGACACTGTTCGGTGAAAAGGTCGTGCTGCGTATTCTCGACAAGGGAAACCTTACGCTCGATCTTGAAACTTTCGGTATCGAGCCACGTGCCGAGCGCGAGCTGATGGAAGCCGTTCAGAATCCGTACGGGATGGTTCTCGTTACCGGACCCACGGGATCTGGAAAGACAACGACGCTCTACTCAGCGTTGTCAAAGGTGAACACGGTCGACGTGAACATCATGACGGCCGAAGATCCCGTCGAGTATAACCTCTACGGCATCAATCAGGTGCAGGTACGCACCGAAATTGGAATGAGTTTCGCCGCGGCACTCAAGGCCTTTCTGCGTCAGGATCCGAACATCATCATGGTCGGTGAGGTGCGTGACCTGGAGACTGGTGGCATCGCGATCAAGGCGGCCCTCACGGGTCACCTCGTGATGAGCACGCTGCACACCAATTCCGCACCCGAAACCGTTACGCGTCTGCTCGATATGGGTCTGGAGCCTTTCAACGTTGCGAGCGCGCTCAACTTGATTCTTGCGCAGCGCCTCGTTCGCAGAATTTGCTCGAATTGCGCGACACGCTATGTCCCCGACGACCTCGAACTGAGCGGCGCCAAGGTCAAGGCAACAACCACGCTGCGAGAGTTGCGCTTCACGACGGAATCGCTGGACGATGCGCGGTCGCGCGCCACCGCCGATGCGGCACCGCACCTGAAGGGCCTGTCGCTGGACACCACCATCGGAGAACTCCCTTTCTTCAAGGGAAAGGGATGCGAGACCTGCGCAGGAACCGGGCTCAAGGGGCGCCAAGGTCTGTATGAAGTCATGTTTGTGACGCCGGGACTTCGCAAAATCATCATGAAAAACGGAGACGCAGACCAGCTCCGCGAGGCCGCGATTACGGAAGGAATGCTGACCCTCCGCATGGACGGCTGGCTCAAGGTCCTGAAGGGAATTACGACACTTGAACAAGTGATCCGGGAGACCACTGCGTGACCCAGTCAATGTCTACACCGTCTTGCCAGACGCCGATGTGCGGCTCTCTGGGAAACGCACTCAAACGCAAGATCAAATGACCGCACCTGCTGCCACATCCAACATCGCCGCGCCGTCTGCGGCTCCAGGACCCCCATCGGCTGGACGCGCGGCGACGCAGCCAGGATCCGCCGGAGCCGCCGGATCCGCCGCGCACGGACCGACACATGCCGCTGCACAGCGCCCGCAGGAGTTGAGCCTGCGTGCGCTGCTCGAGGAGATGATCGAACGCGGGGCTTCCGACCTTCACGTCGTTTGCAATACACGCCCCAAGCTGCGCATCAACGGCGACATAACTGACTCGCACTATCCGATTGCGCTGACTCCAAAGGAAACGCTTCAGCTGGCCTATTCAGTCCTTACAGACCAGCAGAAAAAACGTTTCGAGCTCGACGACGAACTGGACTTTTCGTTCGGGCTCGCGAGTCTCGCACGCTTCCGCGGCAACGTATTCAAGCAGCGCGGCTCGGTTTCGATCGTGTTCCGCCAGATTCCGTTCTCGGTGCGCAGCTTCGATGACTTGAAGCTTCCTGCTGCGGTTGCGAAGATGGCGGAGCGGCCGCGGGGACTCGTGCTCGTTACTGGTCCGACCGGGTCTGGAAAATCGACAACGCTCGCTGCGATGATTGACAGAATCAATCGCGAACGCCGCGGTCACATCATCACCGTCGAAGACCCCATCGAGTTTATCCATCGCCACGAGGGTTGTATCGTCAATCAGCGTGAGGTGGGCACAGATACCAAATCGTTCGCGACGGCTCTCAAGTATGCACTTCGCGAAGATCCGGATGTCATCCTGATCGGTGAGATGCGCGACCTGGAGACAATCCAGGCTGCGCTCACGATTGCTGAAACGGGCCACCTTGCATTCGCCACACTTCACACGAATTCGGCTGCTGAAGCGATCAACCGAATCATCGACGTCTTTCCAAGCCATCAACAGTCCCAGGTTCGCGCTCAGCTCGCCTTTGTGCTGGAAGGCATCGTTTGCCAGACGCTCGTTCAGCGCGTCGGTGGTAAGGCTCGCGTGATGGCCGCAGAGGTCCTGGTCATGAACCAGGCTGTTCGCGCGCTTATCCGTGACGACAAGGTGCACCAGATCTACTCAACAATGCAGTCCGGTAAGAAATACGGCATGCAAACACTGAACGATTCACTGTACGCTCTGTACATGGCACGCGAGGTTTCGGGCGAAGAGTGCCTGCGTGTTTCAGGCGATCCGGCGGAATTCATGCGCATGACAGGCGTGAACGCCGACGGCGAGCCAACCAAGGATGGACCAGTACGCGGTACGGCACAAACGCCGTACTCGGCCAAGAGATAACCGATGCCCACATTTGCATACACAGCGCGCTCCATTGGCGGCGAACTCAAGTCAGCGACAATAGAGGCTGCATCGAAAGATGACGTCATTGCCCAACTGCGCCGTCAACGCCTGACCCTTGTCAAGATCGAGGACGAGGCGAAGAAGAAGCGTAAACGACTCGGCCGTATCAAGACACGCGATATCGTCATCTTCACCCGGCAGTTCTCGACGATGATCAACTCGGGACTCCCTCTCGTGCAGGCGCTCGATATTCTGTCCAAACAGACAGACAACCCCTCATTAGCGTCGGTTACGCGCGAGGTCGTGTTCGATGTCGAGAGCGGACATACTCTTGCTGACGCACTCCGGAAACACCCAAAGGCGTTCAGTGAATTGTACGTGAACATGGTCGCCGCGGGTGAAGCTGGTGGTATTCTCGATACCATTCTCATGCGCCTCGCTACGTTCATGGAAAAGAACGACGCTTTGATACGCAAGGTGAAGGGAGCGATGATCTACCCTGGCGTCATCATGTCGGTTGCGTTCATCGCAGTTACGACACTGCTCCTGTTCGTTATCCCTGTCTTCCAGGATCTGTTCGGGTCGGTCGGTCTGGCACTACCGTTGCCTACTCGTGTAGTCATTGGTGCATCCAAACTGCTCAAGGGCTACTGGTGGCTTTTCGCAGCAGTCATTGCGGGTTCCGTGACGGCATTGATGAAGTACTACACGACCCCGAATGGCAAACTCAGGATCGACAAGATTCTGCTCAATGTCCCGATTCTCGGCGGCGTGCTCCGGAAGAGCGCCGTTTCGCGGTTCACACGAACGCTCGGAACGTTGATCAGCTCCGGCGTCAGTATCCTCGACGGTCTTGAGATTACTGCAAAGACTGCGGGTAATCGCGTCATTCAGGACGCGATCATGGCCAGCCGCGCCAGCATCGCCGGTGGTGATACGATTGCGCAGCCACTCGCCAAGAGCAAGGTGTTCCCGCCAATGGTTATCTCCATGATTTCCGTTGGTGAGCAGACTGGCGGACTGGATGAGATGTTGTCCAAGATCGCCGACTTCTATGATGAAGAAGTGGATGCGGCCGTAACCGGATTGCTGGCCGCACTCGAGCCCCTCATGATTGTCTTTCTCGGCGTCATCGTCGGTGGAATGGTGGTGGCCATGTATCTGCCAATATTCGACATGATCAACGCTGTGCACTGAGTCGGTCGCACCGCAATACAAAACGGCTCGACGGCAACGCCGTCGAGCCGTTTATGCATCTTGCGACAACGAATCACGCGAATCCTGGCGGCCGTTCTCCCACGACGTCGAGCGATCGCTCGAGGGCTAGTCCGGCGCGCGCTATGGTTCCTTCGTCGAACAGTCTTCCGATCAGAGTCACGCCGTGCGGGACGCGGCGAGGTGGCGAGAACTTGGGCAATGGGTGTGCCGGATCTGGCGCCCAGTCGCTCCGGGCTTCGGAGACGTGCACGAAGCCCGTGCGCAATGTCAGCGATGGATGCCCAGTGTTGTTCGATATCACAAGCATCTCATCGCGTAGCGACGGAACCAGCAGCAGGTCCACCTGCGACATTATGCGCGCCATCTCGACAGCGACCTTGCGCCGGAGTCTGTCGGCCTGGACGAAATCGACTGCCGAGAGAAAGCGTGCTTCACGAAATTGATTGGGCCACGCATCTGGTACCTGCGCTTTGAGTTCGTCGGCGCGGCCCGAGAGCGTGAGTTCCTCGAATGCTGCTGCGGCTTCGGCGAAAAGCATCAGGTTGAGCGAGTCGTACGGCCAGTCGGGAAGTGTTATCGGCGTGAGAGTCATTCCCAGCTTGCCCATCGAGTCAAGAGTCGCACGGTCCACATCTGTCGCGGGCGCCTCCTTCATCCAGGCCGGCACATATCCAACACGAATTCCCTTGACGGACGCAGTCGCATCGAAGTCTAGATGACTCGGAACGCTGGCAACGTCACCGGCATCGGGTCCTGTAATCGCCTTGAGCACGAGCATAGTGTCTTCCACGCTGCGCGTCATTGGGCCCAGCTTGTCGAGTGACCAGCACAGTGTCATAGCGCCGGTACGAGCGACTCGGCCGTAGGTGGGCCGCAGACCGGTAATCCCGCAGCGCATCGTTGGGCTGATGATGCTACCACCGGTTTCGCTTCCAACCGAGAAGCCAACCAGTCCCGCGGCAGTTGCGGCGCCAGGACCGGCGCTCGATCCGGAGGCCCCCTCCTCCAGTAGCCAGGGGTTCATGGTCTGTCCACCAAACCAGATGTCATTCAGAGCCAGTGCGCCCATACTGAGTTTTGCGACCAGCACCCCACCGGAGTCTCGCAGTCGCTTCACCACGGCCGAATCGACTGTGGGCACGCGATCGCGAAATGGCTCCGCACCGTAAGTCGTTGGAATGCCGGCGGTATCCAGCAAATCCTTGACACCATACGGGATGCCGTGCAGCGGGCCACGATATTTGCCAGCCGCGATCTCTGCGTCTGCCCGCTTCGCTTGCGCGAGCGCTGCGTCGCGAGTAAGTGTGATGACACAACGGAGTTTGGGATTGAACTTGGCCAGCCTGTCGAGATATATCTGCGTCAGTCGTTGTGAGCTGAGCGCGCGACTCTCAATCCACCGTGAGAGTTGAGTTACGGGTGCGAATGCGATGTCGGCATCGCTACTCGGTAGCGGTGCGGTGTCGCCTTTCGTCCGAACGAACCGGTCGTGATCCGGACCCATCGATTGGCCGCCGACATTCGGGTTCCAGGTCGTGGCAGGCGCGAGCGTTGGCTCCAACGCAATCTTTCTCGGACCGGTCCGCCGTTCCATCAACGGCGCCATGGAAGTGCGCCAACTGGTCGACGCCATCTGGCGTTGCGCTTCAGTCAGCTGTACCTGCGCAAGCTTTTCTGCTTCCGCAAATGTCCCGGTCGTGACTTCCGGGCCCACTGGCGGGGCAGTGTTGAACGCAGGTGGCGCGCCGGGTGTTGCCGAAGCAGTTCCCCCAGTCTTCGTCATGTCAGGATTTTCCTCGATTCGACACGCGGCAAGTGCGCCGATCAGGCCAAGCGGCGCCTGAATGAGAAATTTGCGTCGTGAGTTCACTGGGGCACCATGGTGAGAGGGCGGGGATGTGAGCGGGCGAACCGCAGTAGCAGAAGCTGATCGGCGACGTACGAATAAAACGTTGCCAGCTTGAATAAGCGCAAGAAGATTCTGCGGCGCCAGAGCGGCCGTGCAGGACCGCAAAGTCGGGGCATGGCCGGGGCGGGTTGCGTTCACGCAAATGCCGGGCAATTATCGCAGGAGCATTTCCATTGTGAAAACCGTATCGCGCTATCCAACAACGGGGTTCGAATTGATTTTCAAACTCGCGCACGCAGGACTTGTGTCCGGCCAGCATCAGAGTGGGAACCTGGCGGCGGCGTTGCTGCTGCTTCTCGTCTCGGGCACCCCGACGCTCGCGCAAGGTGCTGCTGCCGATCCACCCAATGCACCCGCTGTCTTCGTCGACCACGGAGGACGCGTGACTCTCACATACGACGGGGCGGTCATATTTGAAGGTACCGTTGCTTACACCGGCGACAAACCCGACCTCCGGCTGCGCGCAGATACGGTCAACGGCGGAGTCACGCAGGTAGTGAAATGGACCGCATTTGACGATTCGCGGCTGTCCCTCGAGGGTATCATACACGCCAGCGATCAGTCTTTCCCGGCAGAAGTGGACCGTCGAGTTGATGCGATGCCGATCGTCCGCAATAGCGTCGGGTTGAGCCACAGTCTACTCAATCGTGCAGTGTACGATCGCGCACAGGATTGGGTTGTCTCAATCGATTTGCCCGCTCAGGTCACTCTAACGCCGATTCGCGAAACGTCGGACAGTAACACATTCAGCATCAGTGCAACTGGTGCCGAGATCGAGTTGCGGTTCCGACCCCGCTACTACAGTCGTCATCGCGGTCTCTCCGCGTTCCGACCATGGACGTATCGCGTGAAACGCGAATCGGTCGCAGGCTGGAGTTCGTGGTATGCGTATCGGGATGGCGTGAGCCAGCGGGACGTCGAAAGCATCGCGGATATTCTCTCGGATTCGCTTGAGCCGTATGGGTATCGCGTGTTACAGATTGACGACGGCTTTCAGCAGAGTCCTATCGGCGTGCCTGATCACTGGCTCCACCCCAACGCAAAGTTCCCGGCGGGACTTGCCAGCCTCAGCAAATACATCTCATCGCGCGGCCTGACACCAGGTTTATGGACTAATGTGACGTTCCACGATCCGCAGTGGGCGCGAGCTCATCCGCAGTATTTTGTGCGCGATTCCTCCGGTTCGCCGTCGTACGGCAACTGGATCGGGTTCGTGATGGACGGTTCCAATACGGCGACACTCGACACGCTCGTCCGGCCGGTATATCGGGAGCTTGTGCAGGATGGTTGGCGTTACTTCAAGATCGACGCGCTTAGACACCTGCGTTATGAAGGCTACAACAGCCACGCCGCTTTTTTCACGGATAAGCAGCTGGACGTCGTGCGCGTTTATAGAGACTTCGCGCAGTCAATACGCGACGAAATCGGCCCCAAGTCATACATGCTCGCCTCCTGGGGTGTTCGCCCGGAGTTGATTGGCATCATCGACGCTACACGCGTTGGTGACGACGGCTTTGGCTATGGTGGATTTTCGCAGTACAACTCCTTCAACAACGTCATCTGGCGAAACGATCCGGATCACATCGAACTGTCTCGTGCCGATGCCTACAGATCGACTTCGCTCACTTCATTGACCGGTTCCATCCTCATGCTTACGGATCGCGTGCAGACGTACGCGAGTAAACGCGTGCAGATCGCGCGCAAGGCGGCACCGGTTCTGTTTACGTTGCCGCAGCAGGTGTACGACGTCGATCCGTCTCGTTCGGATGAACTGCCGAGGGCTGCTGTTGAGCTGAGTGGTGCGGGGCCGCGTCCATTTGATGCAGGACAGCAATCAACCGTCTCACTTTATCTCCTGGATATGAACACGGCGTTCGGAGACTGGACTGTTCTCGCCCGTATCCCGGGTGCCGCCGCAAGAATACCGCTCGCGGAATTGGGCCTGTCACCGGACAGCCAGTATGTTGCATTCGACTTCTGGTCCCACGATTTTCGGGGTCCGTTTTCACGCACATTCGTGCCGGGGCCGATTGATTCGACGTTCGGTATCCAGGTGTTCTGTATCCACGCGCGTCAGTCACATCCCCAGTTCCTTTCGACATCGCGTCACGTAAGCTGCGGTGGCCCGAATTTGAGCGACGTGCAATGGAACAATGGTGTATTGAGCGGGACAAGCTATGTCGTGGCAAGCGAGGATTACACGATATATGTCACCGAACCAGTCGGCTGGAAATTCGAGACAGCTGAAGCCGATCGAACATGGCCCGTTACGTCTTCAAGCGACGCTGCTGTGCGTGCGGTTACGATTCACGCAACAAATTCCGGTTCCGTTAAGTGGAGGATAAGGTGGATAAATGCGAAGAGGGCCAGCAAGTAAATTGCTGGCCCTCCAAACTACTGTCGCTTCCTTCAGTCCAAGGCTGTACTCAGAAGCGAACCTAGCTGTTCTTGCGGCGACGGACGAGAGGAACGAGTCCGATCAAGCCCGTTGCCATCAGAGCCGTCGAGCTCGGCTCCGGTACGGTCGACGGCGTCGCATACCCGTGACCTGTTACAGCGACGGTTGCCATTCCCGTGGCATTATCGTCCAGCGATAGATCGTCAACGCCAAACGAGAGCTTTGTGCCGTCTGTGAACGTGAAGTTGTTTGGCGTGTTGACGAAGTCGACGAAGACATTCCCCGTGGTCGCGTTCGACAGGTTGCCCGTGACAACAGCGCCGTAAGCATTATTGCCCAAAACGCCCGCGGGGTTCGTGAAGTTCACGAACAGCGCGAACCGCTTGCCTGTGTAATCGTACGTGCCGTCATTCAGGGTGAACGACCCAAGATTATTCACGTTTGGAGTTCCTGGTGCGCCGCCAATCGAAACCAGTCCGTCGGCCGGATTGCTGGTGACGCTGAATGTGGAACCCTTGTAGGCGAGATTGCCTACAGTTGACATCAATCCGGTGCAATCGGCCGGCGTCGTGGCTGCAGAATAGAAGCAGCCAAACGTGTTCCCCGAAAATGCAATCTGCGCGCCAGCAGTGCTTGAGGCGATACCCATCGTGGCTGCCGCGATTGCGGTCAGTCGTATTCCATTCCAAAGTTGCTTCATGATGTGCTTCTCCGAGCTGAAGTGTTTTTGCACCACGGGCATTCCGCCATCCAAGCTTCCATTCTCGATCTGGCTCAATGCGTAGCTGTTGGTGAATAGCGACACGGACCACTTAAGCAGAGATCGTGCCGCGACGGCGAATCAATTTGGAATCGAGAAAATCCTCGGCGCAGACCGAGCATAACGAGCCGATTTGGCCGGTTATGGCGTTACCGCGATGGTTGCGATCGTCGTGACGCCCTCGCTCGCGAAGTTGATCGTTCCCGTCCCGGCCGAAACGCCAGTGACCACGCCACTAGCAACGGTTATAACCGATGGCGAGTTATTTACCGCCGAGATGAGGCGGCCAGTCAGCGGATGGGCCTGGGCGTCCAGCAGCGTAACTACGAGCGTTTCCGTCGCCCCAACCTTGATTGAGCTGCTCTGCGGAACGACCGTAACCTGCGTCACAGGCGGCCTTACAACCGTAACAGCACTCGTGCCGGCCTGACCCTCGACAGTGGCCGTAATCGTGGAAGATCCCGCCGCGACTCCTTTCACCGTGCCGGTGGAACTGATCGTTGCCACTGATGCTGTCGCCGAGGACCATGCAACCGTGCGGCCACTGAGGCTGTGTCCGCTGGCGTCCTTCGCAGTTGCGGTCAGCGCTACGGTTCCGAGGCCGACGCTGTCCTGTACCCCGACCAGTAAGCTCACTGGCGCAGGGCTTACGGTCACTACCGCCGTCGCTGGCCGGCTAACGGTGATGGCCACCTGTCCAGACTTTCCTTCGCTTGTCGCCACTATATTAGCCGTGCCCGGGCCAACCGCGGTGATGACGCCGCTTGATGTGACAGTAACAACACTGGTGGAACTCGACGACCAGGTAACGGTTCGTCCAGTGAGCGAGCTACCGTTTGCGTCCATCGGCGTGGCCGCTGCAGTGGCAGTTCCAAGGCCAACGCTGTCGGTTACGCCAACGAGCAGATTGGTCGACGGAGATGTCACAGCGACGCTTGCAACCGCAGTCGTACCGCCACCGCCGC
>JBDTAW010000082.1:0-13461 GCA_039924445.1 Gemmatimonadaceae bacterium | reverse complement strand
CCACCCGCGCCGGCACCTCAGCCTGCGGCTCCGCCCGGCGCCTCCGCGACACCCGCAACTCCTCCGGCCGCAACCCCACCAGTTCCGCCAGCTGCGGCTGTCTCACCCGCGGATGCGCCGACCGATGAGTCAGCACCCTCGGATACTGGATCAGTGACTCCTCCGCCAAACCCTGGTCCGGGGCCAGCCGCCGATAATACGGCGCCAGAGTCTCCAGCGACGGACGAGTTCGTCCCGACGACGGCTGACTCGACAACGACGCCTCAGTCCAACGACCCACCCTACGAGGAAGCGCAAGCCGATTTCGAGCACCCGAGCACCGTGCCTGAGCCTGGCTCCCTGCTACTTACTGCAACCGGTATCATCGGACTGCTTCCGCTGCTCCGCCGCCGCCAGCGCTGACGGCGCATCCACCTTGTACGAAAAGCGGGTGAGGCAATGATGCCTCACCCGCTTTCTTCTTGCCTCTGTCACAGCGAGATGTTTACGCCGCGCTGGCCTTTGTCATGACCCGGAAGTCAAGCTTCTCACCGTCCGGAGCTATGTCGACTTCGATCTCGTCTCCCTTGGAAAACTCAGCCATGAGAATCTTCTCCGAGAGCGGATCCTCTATGTAACGCTGAATGGCACGCTTCAGAGGTCGCGCTCCAAACTTGTCATCGTATCCGTGCTTCACCAGGAAGTCTGCCGCGGGATCAGTCAGCCGCAGGACGAGTTCCTCTTCGACGAGACGTTTCTGCACATCCAGAAGGACAATGTCCACGATCGAGCGGATGTTCTCTCTCGACAATGGATGAAATACGATCACATCATCCAACCGGTTCAGGAACTCCGGGTTGAACGTGTGCGCCATCTCCTCCTTCACGCGCTGAACAATGCGCTCGAACGAATCGCGCGACTCACCTGTATTGAAGCCCAGCGATCCGCCCTTGGTGATATCCCTTGCACCGACATTCGACGTCATGATGACAACAGTGTTCTTGAAGTCGATCACTCGACCGTAGTTATCGGTCAGATGTCCTTCGTCGAGAACCTGCAGCAGGATATTAAAGACATCCGGGTGCGCTTTCTCGATTTCGTCGAGAAGAATGACGCTGTATGGTTTCCTACGCACGGCCTTGGTGAGCGTGCCGGAATCCTCGTAGCCCACGTAGCCTGGAGGCGCACCGATGAGCCGTGACACGGAGAACTTCTCCATGTACTCACTCATGTCGACGCGAATCAGTGCGCTGGCGTCTGCAAACAGGAACTTGGCCAGCGAACGGGCGAGCTCGGTCTTTCCAACGCCTGTCGGTCCCGAAAAGATGAATGAACCGATCGGGCGCATCGGATCCTTGAGCCCGGCGCGGCTGCGCCGAATCGAACGCGACAGCGCCTTGATTGCTTCGTCCTGTCCGATGACAGAAGCGTGCAGCTCCTCTTCCATTCGCAGCAAGCGTGCGGTTTCCGCTTCCTGAAGCCGACGAACAGGAATTCCTGTCCAGCGACTCACAATGAACGAGATAGCCTCTTCGTCCAGAACCGGACGATGCGACTGCCTGCGTTTGTCCCAGTCTTCCTGCGCGCGCTTGATCTGCCCTTGAAGCTCGCGCTCCTTGTCGCGCAGCGATGCCGCCCGCTCGAAGTTCTGGTCCCGGACCGCTGTTTCCTTCTCGGCATTCACGCCTTCAAGATCGTGCTTGAGAGCGGCCACTTCCGGCGGCGGCGCCTGCGTCGCAAGACGCGCCCGCGCGCCCGCTTCGTCGATGACGTCGATTGCCTTGTCCGGCAGGAACCTGTCCGTGATGTACCGCTCGGACATCCTTGCGGCCGCGACCAGCGTTGCGTCAGGTATGGTCACCTTGTGGTGATCTTCATACTTGCTCCGCAGCCCCTTCAATATCTCGACCGTGTCGTCGACCGAAGGTGGTTCCACCACCACGGTCTGGAAGCGGCGCTCCAATGCGCCGTCCTTCTCGATGTACTTGCGATATTCGTTGAGTGTCGAGGCACCCACGCACTGAAGCTCGCCACGTGCAAGCGCAGGCTTCAGCATGTTGCTCGCGTCGATCGCTCCTTCCGCTGCACCCGCACCAACCAGCGTGTGGAGTTCGTCGATGAACAGAATGACGTTCTTGTTCTGCGCGATCTCGTTCATGACGGCTTTGAGTCGCTCCTCAAATTGACCGCGGTACTTGGTACCTGCGATCACCGCCGCCATGTCGAGCGACAGGACACGGTTGTCACGCAATGAATCCGGGCACTCGCCGGTTGCGATCAGCTGCGCCAACCCCTCGACGATTGCCGTCTTGCCAACGCCTGGCTCGCCGATCAGAACCGGATTGTTCTTCTTGCGGCGCGTGAGGATCTCCATGACGCGCTCGATCTCCTTTGCGCGCCCGATCGTCGGGTCCAGCTCTCCATCCGCCGCAAGCTGCGTGAGATCCCGGCAGAAATGATCCAGCGCTGGAGTCTTGGACTTCTTCTCGCCCTTTGCCGTCGGCGGGGCCGATGGTGCACCGCTTGTCGCGGTTGCACTGCTGCCCTGCGGTAGTTCGGTCCCGAGCAGGCGCAGAGTTTCCTTGCGCGCCTCATCAAGGTTGATACCGGCGTCCGTCAGCACTTGCGCAGCAATTCCCTTCTCTTCCCGAAGAAGTCCGAGGAGGAGATGTTCAGTGCCTACGTAGGAATGGTTGAGCTCACGCGCTTCCGCCATCGCCAGCTCAAGTACCTTCTTGGCGCGCGATGTATACGGAAGGTCAGGTCCGGTAGCGGTTGCTGCTTTTCCCTTCTTGACCGTCTCTTCGATCTTCTGCTGAATGTCGTCGAGATCGATGCTGAGGTTTTGCAGGACCGCCGCTGCGACGCCTTCGCCTTCGCGAATCAGCCCGAGCAGTATGTGCTCGGTGCCAACATATTCGTGGTGCAGACGCGCAGCTTCCTCGCGTGCCATTGCGAGAACCTTTCGCACCCGCTCCGTGAAATTATATCCGTTCATTGGGCAGCCCTTTCCAAAGTCTCCCGCACGAAGGTAGCGCGAACCACGCTAGCCTCATCCTCCGTCAATACACGACCCTCGCGATGTGCGAGATGTGCTGATTGAGTGAATACAAGGAGCTCGTTCAGAATATGTACACTCAACCCGTCAATCAGTTTCAGTCCCGCAGCCAGCCGCACTCCGCTCAGAAAGTTCATCGCCTCCTCGAAAGGCAGGCTCCTCGCGTATCGCAACGTGCCGTAAGCGCGCCACAGTTTGTCCTCTAGAATATACTCCGCATCACGCAAAAGCACCCTGCGAGCCTCAAGCTCCTTATCGATCACGTGACGCACGATATCCTGGAGATAATCCAGCAAGTCCTGCTCGGATTTGCCGAGAGTCGTTTGGTTGGAAATCTGGAACAGATTCCCGATGACCTCGCTTCCCTCTCCATATAAGCCTCGGTACGTAAGCCCGACCTGCTGAAGGCCGACCAGTACGCGCCCAATCTCCTTGGTCAGTACCAGCGCCGGCAGGTGGACAAGGACAGAAGCCCGGAGGCCTGTGCCGACGTTGGTCGGGCAAGCTGTGAGGAAGCCAAACTCCCGGTGATACGCAAACGGGACTCGATGGCCGAGTTCGATGTCGATATCCCGCACATCGCCGAACGCCCGCTCCAGATCAAGTCCGGATCGGAGAGCCTGAATCCTGAGATGGTCCTCCTCGTTCACCATTATGGCAAAGTCGTGCGTGACATGTACGGCAGCGCCGCTGCGCGGCTCCGAATGGACATCAAGCGCCGCGAGTTCCTTGCTGACGACGTGTCGCTCGTGCAACAGCAGCCTATCAGTCTCTTCGAGCTGATCTACCCGCACGAGCACGCCATCCTGCGCAGCAGGTATCAGCGCCAGTGCATCTCGAACTTGAGAGAGGATGCGAAGCCGCTCACCATCCCGAGCACGCCCGGAAAACGCGTAACCCTCAACGTTGCGTGCAAGGCGAACACGGCTGGATACAACGACGTCTGCCTGCTCGCCAGTGCCATCCATCCAGCCCAGTCCCCCATCGGGGAGTGTCGTCGGATCGAACGTCATTCTATCGCCCGAAGCTGATCGCGAAGTGAGGCAGCAAGTTCAAACTCTTCGTTGCGAATAGCGCGCTCCAGTCTCTCGCGCAGCCTGTCTGGTGAAGTCGGCAACGGAGCGTCGACCAGCGTCGGACCGCTGGGACCGCCCGCGTACTCGCGACCACGGTGCTGACCAAGCCCGTGCACCTTGCGAAGCAGGTCCCGCAGACTCTGCTCGAAAGCGGTATAGCAGTATGGGCAACCGAGACGCCCCGTCTGACGAAAGTCACGCAACGTTGAGCTGCAGAAAGAGCACCGAACAGCGTCGGTTTGCGAAGCCGGAATGTGCTGCTGGACGGATTGCAGGAAGTCACCGATCGCGGCTGGCGGCGCGGCAACCGACGCCTGCAGTCCGCGCTCGGCTGCACACTGCTCGCAAAGCCGAACCTGGCGAACGCCGTTCCCGTCAATCTCCGTGACGGTGATCACAACGTCGTTTTCCTTGCAGACTTCACACAGCACTGAACCCGCCTCCTTCGCCGATGGCGATTTCCCTCAACTTTCCTTCCTTCAACTGATACACCGCTCGCGCCCGCTCGGCCAGTGACATGTTGTGCGTGACGACCACCATGCCCACCCCGAGGTCCTGGACCACCTCCGAGAGAAGATCGTGCAGCCGCTCCCCATTGGCCAGATCCAGGTTACCCGAGGGCTCGTCCGCCAACACCACGCCCGGGCGAGCCGCCAGCGCCCTTGCCACCGCCGTACGCTGCTGCTCGCCCCCGCTCAACTCGCCGGGTCGATTGTGCAGCCGGGACCCAAGCCCGACGCGCTCAAGCAGTTCTCGCGCACGATCCTCTGCCTCGCCGACGCTCTGCCCGGCGATGCGAAGTGGGAATGAAACATTCTCCAGTGCGGAAAACTCCCGCAGAAGGTGATGAAACTGAAAGACGAATCCCACCCCCCGGTTCCGAACATCCGCAAGCTCCTGATCGGATCGATCAGAAAGCGTGCGGTCAGACAGCAGCACGTCGCCCGACGTCGGACGGTCCAGGCCGCCGAGTATGTGAAGCAGCGTGCTCTTTCCCGATCCACTCTCACCAATGATGGCGATCATTTCACCGGCCTGCACACTCAGATCCACGCCGCGCAACACGTCGAGTGGAGCGCCGTCGCCGCCGATGTAGCGCTTTGTCACAGCACGACTTTCGAGAACGTTCGTCATTCCGAGCGAATCGCGTCAACAGGATAAAGCTTCGCTGCCTGAATCGCCGGATAAAGCGTCGCAAGTCCGGCAATGACGAGACTGGACACGACGATAAGAATCACGTCGCGAGGTTGTGTCGTAACAGGGAGGTGATCAATGAAATATACCGACGGGTCGAGCTTGATGAACTTGTACTTGTCGAGTGCAAGCGCGCCAGCAAAGCCAAGTATCAACCCGATTCCCGTCCCCACCGCACCGATCACCAAGCCCTGGACGAGGAATATGTTCCGTACCGCCGACGAGCGCAGTCCCATCGCCTTGAGAATCCCGATCTCTCGCGTCTTGTCGTGGACAACCATCGACAACGTACTGACGATGTTGAACGCGGCGACGATGACAATGAGAAGCAGTATCACACCCATCCCCAATTTCTCGAGCTTGAGTGCCTGAAACAGCGAATGATTCTGCTCCTGCCAATCCACAGTCCGATACGGGAATCCGAGGTGATCGGTTATTGCAGACGCGACAACGCCAGCGTTCCACCGATCCGTCGTGCGTACTTCAAGGCCTGTTACCGCGCTGTCGATACCAGCGAATTGCTGCGCTGCCTTCAGGCCGATGTACACATACGCATTGTCGTATTCATACATGCCGGTCCGGAAGACGCCCGTTATTTCGTATCGATACACGCGCGGAACGTATCCGCCCGTCGCGGCATTCTGCTGAACGCCGGCCACCGAGATCAGGTTGATGCTGTCGCCGGGCCACACATTGAATCGCGAAGCCAGAAGATTCCCGATGACGACGCCATGTCCCGTCCCATCCTTGCTCTCGAACGAGAACTTTCCCCGGACGGCGTGCTCGCGGACGGTCGTGACTTCGGGATAGCCAGACCCCGGTCCCGGGATGCCAACGACGTAAACGCCGCTGGCATACGTGCGACCAGCATTCATCGCACCTTCGCTCTGAACGAACGGCGCCACGGCTACGACTCCGTGCACCTCGCGCACACGCTTGAGAGCGAAGCGCCACGAGTCCATTGTGAGATCGTCGCCGTATGTGAGGACGCGGATATCAGGGCTCCCGACGAGGATCTTCTCCCGGAGATCGTGCTGCAGTCCGTTCATCACGCCGATGATGATTATCAGCGCGCTCACCCCAATCGCGACGCCTGCAATGGCAATGACGCTGATGAAGGAGAGCAACCTGGATCCGCGCCGGCTACGCAAATACCTCCAGGCGATCGCCAGCTCCAGTCGGGTCATTCCGGCCTGAGTGTCGGAAAGAGTATGACGTCGCGGATATGCGGAATCCCTGTCAGATACATCAGAAGTCTGTCGAGCCCGATACCGACTCCGCCGGTCGGCGGCATGCCGTATTCCATCGCGCGAAGATAGTCTTCATCGACGCCGGCAGCTTCCTCGTCGCCCTCGGCGCGCAATCGCGCCTGAGCCTCGAATCGCTCGCGCTGGTCGATCGGATCGTTCAACTCACTGAAGGCATTCGCAAGCTCGCGTCCGTTCGCAAACAACTCGAATCTTTCGGTAAGCCGTGGATCACCCCGTTTCGGCTTTGCGAGCGGCGACAACTCGACCGGATAGTCAACGACGAACGTGGGGTCGACGATCTGCGACTCCACGAGCTCCTGGAATATCTCATCCATCAATTTCGGTCGAGTCATAGCCCCGGCATGCTGGACGCCGATTCGCTCCGCACGCTGAATGAGCCCCGCGCGATCGAGTGCGAGGACATCCTCGCCAAGTGCGGCGTTGACAGACGCAAGCCACTCCCTGCGGGCAAACGGAGTCGTGAACGCAGGCACGGTTTCCGCGTACTGCGGTACTGCACGGACGGCGTCGGCAGCAACTACAATCAGCCGTTCGACAATGTCCATCATCACTTCGTAGTCCGCGTACGCTTCATAAAACTCCAGCATCGTAAACTCCGGATTGTGAGTCCGATCGATACCTTCGTTGCGAAAATCGTGGCCAATTTCGTAAACGCGCTCCAGTCCGCCTACGATCAGCCGTTTGAGATACAGTTCATCCGCGATGCGGAGGAACAGGGGCATGTCCAGCGCATTGTGTCGAGTGGTAAACGGTCGCGCTGCTGCGCCACCGTATAACGGCTGAAGCACCGGTGTCTCGACCTCCAGGTACCCGCGCGCGTCGAGGAACGAACGAATCGCGCTCGTCATGCGTGACCGCGCAACAAACGTGGAGCGGACTTCCGGATTGACGGCTAGATCAGCATAGCGCTGGCGAACGCGCTGCTCCGGGTCGCTGAATCCGGAGTGTCGAATGACAGTACCGTCAGCCGCGGTCTCCTCCTTGCCAAACGGTAGCGGACGTAGCGACTTCGCCAGCAAATCGAAGCTGGATATACGAATGGTTGGCTCGCCGCTCCGCGTACGGAATATTACGCCAATCACGCCAATCACGTCACCGATATCGAGGAGGTCGAGGTGGGCATACGCGTCGCCGATCTCATCGCGCCTGAAATACAGCTGCACGCGGCCGCTGGCATCAACAAGATGCGCGAACGTCGTCTTGCCATGCGCGCGCATGGAAGCGATGCGCCCCGCAACTCGCACGACCTCGGTGGATTCGCCCGCTGGATCTTCGGGAGCCAGCGCGAAGGCATCGTGAGCGCTGTGAGTGCGTGCAAAGCTATACGCGAACGGTTCCACGCCAGCCATGCGAAGCGCGTCGAGCTTCTCGCGCCGCGCGGCTAACACGAAATTCAGCTCGTCGCTCATACTTGTCCCTGCTCAGCCTGCATTTTCAGATACGCTTCGATGAACGGATCGATTCCCCCGTCCATCACCTTCTGGACATCCGGAATCTTCAACTCGGTGCGGTGATCGTTGACCATCGTATAAGGCTGGAAAACATAACTACGAGTCTGATTGCCGAAGCTTACGGACGTCTTCGTCGCATCCACCTTCGCCTTTTCCGCTTCACGTCGCGCAACCTCGGCCTGATACAGTTTGTTCTTCAACATCTTCATCGCCGTAGCCTTGTTCTTGTACTGCGAACGTTCCTGCTGCGATGCAGTAACGAGACCGCTCGGAATGTGGGTGATACGAACCGCCGAACTCGTCTTGTTGACGTGCTGACCACCGGCCCCGGAGGCACGATAGACGTCGATACGGAGGTCGTCTTCCTTGATTTCGATATTGATCTCTTCGTTCACGACCGGATAGACGAAGATCGAAGCAAAGCTCGTGTGACGCCGCGCATTCGAGTCAAACGGAGAAATTCTTACGAGGCGGTGTACGCCTGCTTCAGGCTTGAGAAAGCCGTACGCATGATCGCCACTTATCTCGAGCACGGCGCCCTTGATACCCGCTTCCTCGCCCTCGCTGCGATCGAGTATCTCCACGCTGAAGCCGCGGCGTTCTGCCCAGCGGGTGTACATCCGCATCAACATCTCTGCCCAGTCCTGCGCTTCAGTGCCGCCTGCACCTGCGGCGATTTCAACCTGCGCATCGCGGAAGTCATCCTCACCGCGGAGCAGCGAGCGCAATTCGAAGGCGGAAATCGCAACGTCGAGCGCATCAAGCTCGGAATCGAGGTCGGCGATCATCTCCGGATCCGGAGACTCGCGCAACATCTCGTCCAGTTCAGCGGCGCTTGTCGCGCGCGCGTCGAGCGCGTCGAAAGGATCCAGCCACGTTTTGAGGATTTTCGTTTCTTTTACCACATGCTGTGCAGCGTCGCGATCGTCCCAGAATGCCGGTTCAGATGTGCGCGCATCAAGCGCCGTCAGACGCTCCTGCTTTCCGGCGATGTCAAAGATACCTCCGGAGTTCCGCGAGGCGTTGCCTGGAGTGCTCGAGCAAGCGCGCCCGTTCGTGATCAAGCATGATTGATTATAAGTGCGAGATTTTTTAAACCGTTGCTGACAAAGCGCGAACCAGGCGCAGTCGTTCCCGTAAATGCCGGAACCCGGTTGTCGCCGACTGACTTTCTGCCGTCAGCACGCTCTGAGAACGATAACATGGTTCCCCGCATTCGCGGGGATGACTGGCGTGCCGCTTCCCGCTTTTTCGGGGACAACTAACCGACGGCCTTAGAACAGCTTTTTGCCGCTCGCTAGAACGTCGTTCAGCGCATCCTGAAAGTGCGTCGTGGATCCGGCGAAGTCGCGTCCAACCTGATCGACGTATTCCTCGTAGCTCTTCTTGATCTCGTCACGGAACAAGGTCTTGAGCGTGCCATCGCGCAATCCCTCGGCGTGTCTTGCCGGATGATATGCAACGATGTCAGACACAAGGGCTCGGGCAAGCCGCTTCGCACGTAGCGCCGGGTCCCTGGTGAGAAACGGATTGATCGACCTACGCTGGCCATCCGGCTCCGGTGACGCAGCTTCACCGGCTCCGAAATGGGGCACTTCGGGCGCAGTAGGAGTTGGAACAACCGGCGCGAACTCCGGGCGGTCCGACGCCGACCAGGTTGGACGCGGAGCACGCTCCGGTGGCGTCGCAACAGGAGCGGCTGGGGGCGCTGGGGGCGCTGGCGGCGATACGGCAGGAGCGACGGCAGGAGCGACGGCAGGAGGCGTTGGCTGGTAGACGTCGACACGCGGTGGAGCAAACGGTGTGGGGTCGACCTTGGGGTGCTCCACTGGCGCCGGCACTGCCGGTGGTGCCACTCGGGCCGAATGTGGTTCGACTATCGCTGCCTTCCACGGTGCAGGCGCCGGGGGAGGCGGAGGCGCTGAAGGAGCAGAAAACGCAGCCACCGTGGGCGCTGACGTCCATGCCGGGGTTGCTGCCGGAGTTGGTGCCGGAGTTGGTGCCGGGACAGGGGCTTCGGTTGGAGCCGGCGCAGCACGTGGTTCTGAGCGCGGCGGTGGAACAACAATGACCGCAGAGCAAACCGAGCAGCGCGCACGGACCCCATGGGCCGGGACCTTGTCCGGATCCAGTTCGAATTCGGTCAGACACGATGAGCACTGCACGATCATTGGCGTCATTGACGGGCACCGGTTTCAGTCAACTGCGATGTCGAGGTCTCGGATCTGTCATCAGTGCGCCTATCCACTGCGTATACAGATCCGGGAAGGGTCTTTGCGTAAGTCTTCATTTCAGTAGCGAGCGCGCTCACAGCGACGGATTGCGTGAAAGTACGCCGTTCGTTCGTGACGACGCCGATCGAAAGCGTCATCAAAGGTACCCGGTGGAGCTGGCCGCGCCTGTCCTTGCCGAAGAAATATCCCGCACGCCTGTCGTTCTCCGAGTACTGGTAAGCGATCAGTGTGTCAAATGTCTGGACGATTTCACTGCACACATCGTCAACTCTGTCACGCGGAATCAGAAAAATAAAATCATCCCCGCCGATGTGTCCTACGAATCCTTCGTCCCCTACCATTCCTCGCACTGTGTCGTGAAGGAGCGCCGCCAACAGTCGAATGACGCGGTCGCCTTCGACGTAGCTGTACCGATCGTTGAACTCCTTGAAATGATCCAGATCGGCGTAGCACGCGGCAAACGGAGTGTCCAGGCGCTCCCTGATTGCGTCATGTATTGCCGGCGCCCCGGGCAGGCGGGTCGACGGGTGGACATTTACGTCGCGATCTGACCGAGTAATCGTACATCGGAGGCGAGTCCTCGTCTCGGCCTCGTCCATGTCCGCCGAAACGACCTCATCCGCGAGGGCTTCAAGTGCCTCGATTCGCGGTCGCAGGCCGTCCGGGGCGACGTAAATGACAGGTACGACACCAGTGTACGGGTCGCGTTTGATCTTCCGGCACGCTTGGAGCGGGTCGTTTGCCGGAGTTCGTCCGTCGATGACAATGAACCTCGGCCTTGATCGGAGCGCGTATACGATCAGATCGTCGATCGACGTGACGGGCACTACCGTCACCGGCTGATGGCCGACCCACGCCGAGACGACGGGCGGCAGGGCGGCCTCCGCTGGTTGCAGCAGGAGCGCTATTGGCAGCTGGGGGGTGGGGAGCGACTGATCCGTCATCTCAACCGGTCAAAGATAACTGCTGGTCGGGGGTCGTCGCGACAGAATTGCCGGGCGCCCATATACAGACAGCTAAAGGCTACCACAGGTATCGAAGCGAGAAGTATGTCGGTGGTTTGTCGTTGGTACCCGTAAGCCCTCCGTAGGTCCGGCCCAGGTCAAACACCAGTTTACCGGACTGGAGACCCACCCCGATGGAGCCGCCGGACCCATTCGCAGGGTCGCGGATGTACCCTGCTCGGACATGCAGTCGCTCGTCCACGATTACGTCCGTGCCGAACCGGGCGCTCGTGCTATCCATGCTCAGGGAGCTCACAAGGCTCGCAGCTCCGTGGACCTCTACCCTGTCGTCGCCTCGCTCGAAGGCAACCACCTTGTAATCGGCGCCCAAATCGAGCCGGCCCGGGCGGCCCGCCGGTCCTGAGACGCCCAGATTGCGGGCCGCGGCTCCAATTGTAAGCGGTATCGCGCCCGGTCGGATCTGCATGCCGATGTCCAACCCGTTCGATCGGGACCCCTCGAGACCGAGGCCGCTGCACACTCCTGAACAGGGGATTCCAGCCTCCACATGCTTCGCTGTTGCTCCAACGGTCAGCCAGCGCATAACCGGGGCAGCGTAGGTGGCGGCAACGGAGTAATCGGTCGGCGTCGCGACGCCGATTCCGTTTCCCTGATCGTCGGTGAGTGTCTGCTGGCCCAGGTCGAGAATGTTCACGGCGAAGCCGATTGCGCTTTTGTTCTGAAGCGGCCATACCACCGCGAGCGCGTTTCCCTGCCCGACGACGGTTGTCGAGTGATGAAGTGCAACCTCATGACCTGACGAGTCATTGCCGGCAAGCCCGGATGGATTCCACCAAAGCATGTCAGTTCCGCCACGCTGAGCGACCACTGCCTCGCCCATCCCTACAGCACGCGCGCCGACGGGGAGCAGCAGGAATATTGTTTCCTGGCCCGATTGTGCCAACAGTCCAGTCGGCAACACAAGCAGCATGACCGCGATGACGGCTGCCGTGGCAGCCGCAATTCGCGTGATCAGGTGGGATCGCACGCTAGGCGGGCGTGGCCTCATCAATCAACATTATCGGAATCCCGTCCCGGACGGGGTATCTGAGCTTGTCGTGCTGACAGATCAAGGCATCTTCGGCTTCGCGATACTCGAGCGGCCCCTTGCACTTGGGGCAAACGAGGATCTCAAGTAACTGTGGAGCGACGGGCATGCGGGTATCAGTTGTGGGTCGTGTAGCCAAAGCGGCGGAGTGCCGCGGCATCCTTTCTCCAATTCTGCAACACTTTGACCCAAAGGTCGAGGTACACGTTACTGCCTGTAAGTGTTTCGATTTTTTTTCGCGCAGCCGTCCCAAGGAGCTTAATGCGGCGCCCCTTTTCTCCGATGAGGATACGTTTCTGGCTGTCGCGTTCGACGTGGATGACTGCTCGAATGTAAATCGGCGAGCGGTCCTCCCGAAACTCTTCGATCTCGCAAGCGACGCTATAAGGTACTTCGGCGCCTAGTTGCTCCAGGGCAGTTTCTCTTATGAGTTCCGCCGCGAGGAAGCGAACGGAATGTATGCTGACGTCCTCGACCGGGAACAGAAACGGGCTCTCTGGTAGATGGGCTTCGATTGCGGTGATCAGCTGGGGGAACCCATCACCAGTGAGCGCCGAGATGAGGAACGCATCTGGTAGGGCGTTGGCGAGGCTTGTGCGTTCGTTTGGAGTGAGCAGATCTGATTTATTGAGCGCGATCAGTGTTGGGGCGCGCGGGGGCGTCTGGAGGCCTGCAGCCTGTTGGAGCGAGACCGGTGTGCCGTCCCGGGCGTCGCAGACATAGACGATGCAATCGGCGTCGCCGAGCGCGGAGACTGCTGCGGACTGCATTGCAGATTGGAGGAGATATGTGGGATCGAGCAGGCCGGGCGTGTCAGCCAGGATCATCTGCGAGTCGCCGTCGGTGCGGATACCGACGACACGATCCCGAGTTGATTGTGGTTTATCGCTTGTGATGCTCAGCTTCTGCCCGACGAGTCGGTTCAGGAGGGTTGATTTGCCAGCGTTGGGTTTCCCCGCGACGGTAACGGTTCCGGCTTTGGTCATAGTGATGGGTGAAAATACAAAAGGCCGTCCAATGATGGACGGCCTTTTGAAAAAAGTGCCGGCGACGGCCTACTCTCCCGCGATCTCTCGATCGGAGTACCATCGGCGCTGCAGGGCTTAACGCTCGTGTTCGGAACGGGAACGGGTGTGGCCCCTGCGC
>JBDTAW010000081.1:0-5583 GCA_039924445.1 Gemmatimonadaceae bacterium | reverse complement strand
GTTCGAGATCTCGTTTCCGACATCCGCACACTCGGGCCCCGTAACCGGACGCGTGTACGTCGCGATCAGTCGACTCGCGGATACCAGCGGCACGCCGATTCAGCGAACTGGCGAGACGGGCGATCCGCTCTTTGGGAAAAACGTCGATAATCTTGCTCCCGGCGAACACGCGATCATCGACGCAAGCGCGTTCGGTCATCCCATACAGAGCCTCAAGAATCTTCCGGCAGGCAAATATCGCGTCGAACCATTTGTGAATGTGTACACAAAATTTGCGCGCACTGATGGGCACACTGTGTGGTTGCACATGGATCAGTGGGAAGGGCAGAACTGGAAGAAATCACCGGGCAACATGTACGGCGATCCGGTTGTCGTTTCATTCGATCCCAAGTCCACCAAGCCGATCTCGCTGGTTGCCGACAAGGTGATCCCTCCAATTCCGACACCTGTCGATGACGAGAACGTCAAGCACATCAGGATTCAGAGCACGATACTATCCAAATGGTGGGGTCATCCGATCTATCTGGGTGCGACTGTGCTTCTTCCGCGCGATTACGCCAAGCATCCTGACGTCAAGTATCCAGTCGTGTATGACGAAGGTCACTTTTCGCTCGCCGCGCCGGCTGGATTTGGACGAACGACTGGTGCCGGTGCGAACTTCACCAGGTACTGGCTCGCGGATGGAACGCCGAGGGTGATTCTTGTTACACTGCAGCATCCGTCGCCGTATTACGACGACTCGTACGGTGTGAACTCGGAGAACAACGGCCCGTACGGTGACGCGATCCAGAAGGAGTTGCTGCCCGAAGTCGAGACGAAGTTTCGTGTCAAGCGCGAGTCATGGGCTCGTCTGCTGACTGGCGGATCGACTGGTGGCTGGATCTCACTCGCGCATCAGGTCATGTATCCCGACACGTATGGTGGAACGTGGTCGCTGTGCCCGGATGGTGTCGACTTCCGGTATCATCAGATCGTCAACATCTATGATGATGCGAATGCGTACTGGGTCGACGGTGGTAGCTGGATGAAACTGGAACGTCCCGATTCACGCAAGCCGGATGGCAATATCACAACAATGATGAAGGACGAGAACTGGTATGAGCTCGCAGTCGGCGACGATTCGCGTTCCGGTGGACAGTGGGACATCTGGCAGGCCACGTACGGACCGGTTGCGTCAAACGGTTATCCCGCGCCGATCTGGGACAAGAAGACCGGTGTCATCGACAGGAAAGTTGCAGCGTACTGGAAGCAGAACTACGATCTGCGCAACATTCTGGAAACAAACTGGCCAACGCTCGGCCCCAAGCTCGCGAACAAGATCAACGTGTACGTTGGAGACGCAGATACGTATTATCTGAACATGGGCGTACGCATGCTCAACGGATTTCTGAGCAAGGCGACGAATCCGACGCCGACTGGCGAGATTGTGTTTCAGCCAATGGCGCCGCATTGCTGGGGCCCGAGCATGGCGGAGTTGATTCCGAAGATGACATCTCACATGGAGAAGTACGCTCCAGCTGGGGCGGATCTGAAGACTTGGAGGTACTGAGTTCGTCGGTACTGACGTGTCCTGAGTGCTCGCATGCGGAGACGCATGAGATGCCGACGGATACGTGTGTGTTCTTTTACGAATGCGCAGGTTGCGGCGCACTGATCAGAGCCAAGCCGGGCGACTGTTGCGTCTACTGTTCGTACGGATCGGTGCCGTGTCCGTCGGTTCAGGAGAACGGGCGAGGATGTTGCGGGAGCGGGGAGTCGGGCGAATAGCGAATTCCAAGTTGCAGCTCGCGGTTATCGCATAACGCGTGGTCAACTCGCGTTCGCGTTACTTCGACAAATCGCGCGGCTGCGTGTTGAGAACCTCCGCAGCAAGCCGATCGAGGTTCTGCGCAGTCGCGGGAATCACAAACTCGGCCACCCGCTTCCATTCTGCTTCTGAATCAAAAATCTGACTCCAGCCAACGATCGTCGCCGTACCGTACGCCGAGAACGTGATGGTCATGTCGAAGTCGTGATCGTATTTGATATCTGGTAAGTATTGATCCAGATGCGTGAAGACGATGCGCTCCGGCTCTTTCACTTCGATGAAGACGTGCTTCATCGGGTAGTCGGTGCCGTCGGGGCCGTGCATGACGAAGGACCACGTGCCGCCGGGGCGAAGATCGAATTCTGTGATTGTATTTGTGAAGCCATTCGGACCCCACCAGCGCGCCAGGCGTGAAGGATCACTGAAGGCTTGGAAGGCGCGCTCGGGTGACGCATCGATCACAAGGGACGCGACGGTACCGCGTTTTGTGGGTGATTCGCGAATGTCGTTCGGGTTCACCATTGCATTTACCTGGCATTCTCGGTTGGCATTGATCGCGGCTCGACGTTGGTTCGGGGGCCGGTTGTCATGGACTCGTAAAATTTAGGAACCGCACCTGTCCGGGTGCGGCGTAGCCGCGTCGCTGACGCCGCGCACAATGATACTCGGGAGCACCCTACATACGTGTGCCGGTCGCCAGTCGGCGTAGTACATTCCATGTAATGAGGAAGGTAGTAGAATAGCTTCCATGTCACGTCCCTGATCGGGATCGACCAATGGGCCGCAACATCTCCAATCCTCAGCGAGGCTACGCAATGAACTATCATCAGCGTGTTGGTGTTTCGGTTTACGCCGCGATGCTCGCTACCATGACCGCATGCGGCACGACAAATCGGTCCCTGTCTCCCCCCGACGACGACCCCACGATCATTACGGCAGCCGACATCGTTCGCTCGTCTGACGTCAACGTGTGGGAGGTCCTGAAGCACAGAGTCCGACGTTATACGTATGCCGAAGATCGTTCCGGACGGCCCGTTCAGATAACCACGCAACGCGGCGCAAGCTCGCTTTCCCTGGCCGATGCGAACACACCGATGATCATCATCGATGGCGCTCGGCTTACCGACGTCCGTGGACTTGCTGACGTTCCGGCGAGTGCGATTGCGAGTATCGAGATCTTCAGTGGAATTCGCGGCACCGGAATACAGGGCACCAACGCGTCAGCTGGCGTGATCTACATTCACACGCATAACGCTTCCGACCCACAGTAGCAGCTCCACGACGAGGTCGGGTTGGCTTCGGTTAATCGAGTTGGACAAAACGAAATACGGGCAGGTCGCCGATCCGGCGGCCTGCCCGTATTTCGCACTTATTACCGAAGTTCGCTATGCCTGATTCTGTTTGCAGGATCCTGCAACGTAGTTCGGATTGTTCTGCTCTGCCTGCGGAACCGGAGAGTTGACGTCGGTGCCGTAGGTACCACCGTTGTGTACATAAATTCCGGTCGGGAAGACAGATTCCGGTGCCAATCCGTAGTCACGGATCAGTCGGCGCATGTCACCCAGTCGGTGCGACGTAAGAAACAGCCAGTACGCTCGCTCCTTGAAAAGCTGGTCGCGCTGCGCGGCTGGCGTCGTCTGAAGCGTCAGCGGAGGAAGTGATCCGGTCGGGTACCCGCGCAGCGCCAGCAGCGAAGCGTTGCTACGGAGCGCATTCAAAATCGTCAGTGCGCCGGCGGGATTCGAGTTCTGCAACGCTGCCTCGGCTTCGATCAATCGCGCCTCGACACCGTCCGCTATCACGATGGGTGAATCGCGATTGGGGTACTTGGTCTGAATGTACTGGAGACTCGATCCGTCGAAGCCGAGGTGATTACCGGCACGCAGGCTGTCCGCAACACGCGGGTCAGCCGCCGCACCGAGTACCTTGACATCACCGTCGCTGGCGAATGGCAGACCGTTCGTCCCCTTGAGGTTGGCCACGCCATACCGTGCGACGTTCACGGTGAGGAGCCACGTACCATTGTTCTGCCCGCCGCTCGTTTGTGAGTGAGCGTAGGTGTATTGATACGTGGTGGGCACTCCTGCGACGTCGGTGGCCGCGGCCGCGAAGCTTCCACGGTCCAGATCAGCGCGTCCAAGCCCAATACTGACGAATGACTTGACGGACGCGGTGAGCGACGACCCACCCTTGGTCAGCGCCTGATTGAACTTGGCTGTAGCGCTGTCGAGCAGTTGCTGCGTCGTGAGACCTACACCGAAGGTAAATGTACCGTCGGCATTCTGGACACTTGTCGGAACGGATCCGCAGTAGTTCTCAGCGAGCAGGATGTATACGTATCCGTTGAGTGCGAGTGCTTCCGCGTAGCCGGTGCTGTCGGCTTTCGTCTTGGCAAGAGTCTGGTACGCGTTGATAGCACGTTCTGCCGCCGCCCGGGCGCGGGTTATGTTCAGGAACACGGGCCCAAGACTTGTGTTGGTGATAGTCTGTGTCCGCTGATCGATCTCGATGCGGGTCGGGAAGGTTTCCGTGTTGATCAGTTCGTCGGACAGCGAGCCGGAAAGCTGGACCTGTTCGACATCACCGGCGGATCCATTGACTGCCGTGCCAAAAGATCCCAACGCACCAGCAAAGAGCGCTGGTATTGCAGAAGCACTGGTGAAGGCATCTGGCCGGGCCACGTCAGGATCAGTGACCTGGAGAATCTTGTTTGTATCACATGCTGAAAGCGTAGTCGCCAGGGCGAGGGCCACAAGTCGGGCTCGCCGACCCGCGAATCCACGCAAGACTGTCTTGATATTCATGTCGCGTCTCGGTGAGTGGGTCGTTGGCTTAGTAATTGACATTGATTCGCGCCGTCCATGTCCGCGACGGAGGTAGCGTCAGGAAGTCAGAGGTGGAGAAATTCGCGCCGGCGGTAGAATTGACTTCTGGATCGAAGCCCTTGTAGCTCGTCCAGGTGTGCAGATTCCGGCCCGCGAGAGTGAGGTTGAGCCCTTGCGCGTGAAAGACGTGGGCGATTCTGTCGGACGCAATGAATGTCACAGACAGTTCGCGGAGCTTGGTAAAGGCTGCGTTCTCTATGTAGCCGGCATCGGTACCAAGTGCAGTAGCTGCGATGGATGCCGCCTGGTCAGCAAGCGGAACACTCTTGTCGTACGATGCCTGGCAGTTGCCAAACGTGCAACGAAAGCGGGCCGTGTTGTTGAACAACTTGTAACCGCCCTTGTGATCGATGAGTGCGGATAGCTTGATCCAGTTGAACACTGTGAGGTTCGGCGTCACGGAAAAACTTTTCGTCGGGAAGATGTTTCCCATATAGACGGCCGTGTCGCCGACGGTGATTTCCGAACGCGCGATGATACCGTCACCATTTGCATCGCTGAAAGTGATCGGCTTCAGCCAGTAGGATCCGAGTGGGTAGCCGACGCGCTGCTGCTGACTACTGTTGACGACGATTGGCGGCACCGGACTGCCGGTGGGTAACAAGCCAAGCGTGAGCAGCTTGTTGTGGTTCGTGGATGCGTTCACCGAAAAGTTGAATTGCATGTCGTTTCTGTCGAGCACATTCACATTCGCGACGTACTCCCAGCCCGTGTTGCGAACGGAGCCCAGATTCTGGAACTGCGTCGCGGTCAGGCCAAGCGATGGCGCCAATGGCACTGCCACGAGAAGATCGTCGGTCTTCTTGTTGTAATGCGTGACCTCGAGTCCGACGCGCTGGTCCAGGAATCCTACATCAAAGCCGAATTCGGTCTCTGTGGATCGCTCGGGCC
>JBDTAW010000080.1:0-2626 GCA_039924445.1 Gemmatimonadaceae bacterium | reverse complement strand
CGAGCTGCGATACCGACGGCCTCCGCGTCACCTGATGCAGGTGCGCTCCAGGATCCCTGTTGCGGAAATCTGCCAAGTGCGATGTATTCGGCGACGCCACGCGAAAACGTTGTGTCTTCCCGCTGAGTCACCACGGCACACCTGCGCGCCAGTTCCTTTCGCGGGATTGTGGCTACGTCGATGCCATCGAGGAGTATGCGACCATGTACCAGTGGAACGCGACCGAGTAGCGCGCGAACCAGTGTACTCTTGCCGCTTCCGTTCGGCCCCACGATCGCTGTAACCGAACCCCGAACGGCTTCGAGAGTCACGTCGCTCACGACCGGTGCGACCGAGGTATCATATGCGATTGTCACGTTCTCGTATCTGATCATCGCATCCTACGTAGCTGAATTAGGAAGAACGGCACGCCGAGCACAGCGGTGACAGCGCCGAGCGGAAGCTCCGACGGTGGTATCACAATGCGCGCGAGCAGATCAGAGGCGACGACAAGTATTGCTCCGATGATTGCGCACCCGGCCAGGATCGCGCGCTGCCTCGACAATCCGAACGCGCGCGCCATGTGCGGAACGACGAGACCGACAAACCCGATGAGGCCGGCCGCAGCCACAGTCGCCGCCGCAAGCATCGCGCTGGCAAGAAACGCTCTGCGTGTCGCGCGCGACACATCCACCCCGAGACCGGCGGCGGAGTCCTCGCCCAGCGTCAGCACGTCAATTTCCGGGGCATAGATCAGGAGATACGCGACCCCGAGCGCGACGTATGCTCCGAGCCACGCGGCTGTGTACCAGGTGGCATCGGCGACGGAGCCCATCATCCACCAGAGCGCTCCGCGTATCGTATTCGCCGGAACATTCGCAAGCAGGATCATTATGAGCGCGTTCGCAAATGCTCCCACAACTACGCCAGCCATGAGCAGCACGCGCACATCCGTGTGGCCGGATTTCCCGGCGCCTCGCGCAACACCGATCGCAAGCACGACCGCAACGGCGGCACCGGTGAAAGCCAGCAGTGGCCAGAACGCCGATGATGCACCAAGCATCATCGCAGCGACTGCGCCAACCGCTGCTCCCCCGGAAACGCCGAGCAGGTACGGCTCGGCGAGAGGATTTCGCAGGGTTGCCTGTAGCGTCGCACCGCTCGTACCGAGAGCAACACCAACGAGCGCTGCAAGCACGACACGCGGCAAACGAAGCGTTACGACGATTGAATGCACCGACGCAGTTGCGCTGTTGGTGAGCGCACCGACAACCTGTGCAAGCGATAGCTGCACTGTTCCGAGCGCGACAGCCAGAACACACACCGCAACGAGTGCCAGTATGCCGGCCCACCAGTGCCAGGCGCGGTGGACAATCACGGGAGCTCGAGCCCTGGATGCAACGCGCGAGCGAGCGCGGATGCAGCGGCACCCATCTGCACCGAGGGCCGCATGACCATTGTAAGCGGGATGCGAATTATGTGACCCAGTGCCACGGCAGGCACCGCACGCCACACGTCGCCCAGCGGTGCCATGCTCCCCCCCTCACCGCCACGAATGACGAAGTCGGGATTCCGGGCAGTGACGTCCTCGATAGATACGAGAGGCGACGGTTGTGCAAGTCCGGCATAAATGTTGTCCGCGCCCGCCGCCTCCAGCAGTTCGTTCAGAAAACTTCCGCCACCGACGACCATCGGTGATGCGTCGATGAGCGGCCAGACGACTGTCGGATGGCGCAGTGGTCCGGTGGCGCGAGAGACACGCTTGAGTGTCGCCGCGACGCTATCCTCTACAAATGCCGCTTGGGCGCTGTCACCGAGTATGCGTCCCAGCAGCATTATCGCACGGTTGAAGTCGGCGATGCGATCGATCTTGAGCGAGAGAGTCGCTATCCCGGCGCTCTCGAGTCGATCCGCGGCGGCACGGTTATCCTCGCTCGCATAAAGGATGACGAGATCCGGGTGCGCCGCGACGACTTGCTCGACGTTCACTCCGATCCCATCGCCCATGTCAGGTACCGCCTTCGCAGCCGAAGGCCATTCATCCCAGTGTGAACGGCCAATCAGGCGAGGTCCGGCACCGATCGCGAAGATGGTTTCGGTCGTTGTCGGATTCAGCGACACAACCCGCTGAGGCGGCGTCCTGAACGAGATCTCTCGGCCGAAATCATCACGCGGCGTACTCGCGACGCGAGTGGAAGTCAGCGCAGTCGCGGGCGTATCTTTTTTGCCGTTGCACGACGAAACGATCGCGCCAAGCAGGATTGTACTGGCCACGCCAGCAATGCGCCGACAACGCATCGCTGTCAAATGCCAGTACACCACCGACCAGAAAAACAAAACGGGTATCCTCTCCCCGAGGAAACCCGCAACGTGTATACGCTATCAATCACCGACGACGTATAACGCCACCAGCCCTCCCCCGAGGATCTGTAGAATGTGGCGCGGACGAGAGTCGTCTCCTGGCTCCGGGCCGTCGCATCTCCCTTCCCGGTTCACGTCAACCAGTGGGATCGCAGATGCGCATACTGCCCGTTACAGTGGCGGGGCCGCGCCGGCATTTCACCGGCTTCCGTGTCCCCCGACCGCGAAAATCAATTGTATCCTGAAGCTACCTGCGCCTCAGGGCGCGCGCAAGCGTGATCGTCAT
>JBDTAW010000079.1:0-33015 GCA_039924445.1 Gemmatimonadaceae bacterium | reverse complement strand
GAGATGCGGCCCCATTACGGCGACTGCGACATCACGGGGAGCGACTTTGGTTCCCTTCACGTCGATCTTTTCGAGGTCGAGAAGGCCGAGGTCGCGAATTGCCTCCATGATCTTTGCGTGACCGGGGTAGCGCAGCGTCTTGTATTCCATCGCCTTGATCTTGCCTTCGTACCGGAATGGCATGGTGGAGAGTCCGCCAGCGGTGTGGAAGGCCTCGAGTTCGCCAACTGGCGCAGCAAAAGTTACTGGTTCTATCTCGCTAAGCGCCGTAACCTGCTTGCGCTTGCTGTCCCGCACGACCCACGAAAGCGTGGTGTAGTAGTCGAGTACGCCTTCGAGTGAGTAAACGATCTGATACTTGAGTGGTCCTTCAGGATGCTGCGGGAGACCGCCAACAAATATCTTGACGGAATCAACCTCATCAAGCTGCGAGATGCCGTACTGCGCCAGGATGGTGTCCATTCCAGGTGCCAGGCCGCAATCGGGGATGACGGTGCATTTCTGTTCCCGCGCGCGGGCATCGAGCTTCTTCTGTTCGAACACGATGTCGGTGTTGCCACCGAGATCGCAGAAATTCACGCCGACTTCGACCGCGAGTTTCGCAAGATCGCCGTTGAAGTAGTATGGAATGGCGCTCATTACGGCATTGCAACCACGCATCAATGCACGGACGGCATCAGCATCGCGGACGTCGAGCGGAGTAGGAATCAGTCGCTTGCCCGAATAGGGCTTGAGAAAATCAGCAAGGTGATCGATGTGAAGATCAGCCAGACGGACTTCGGTCACGTCGGGGTTCTGCAAAAGGTCGTACGCGCAAGCCGAGCCCTGCAGCCCCGCACCCAAGACGAGCATCCGCATTGTCATTTCCTCAAAAAAAAGTGAGCGTGCAACAAAAAAGCCTCCCGGAAAAACGTGGGAGGCGGCATATCCAATGGCCCTGGAACCGATTCGATCTCTACGAAATCGACATGATCACCCCACGCACGAACTCATGGCGCGGGCGTCCGGAGCCGCATACAGGCTCGGTCGTTCCATGGCTGGAGTTACAATGGTAGAGATACTCATCAGACCTGTATCGTACCCCGAAGGGGGCCGGGAGTCAACCCAACGGAGTCTCGCAGCAACGGAGTCTAGCTCTCACGGTACCCCCCACTATCCTTGATGAATGGAATGGGAATCCCGCATTTTGACGACTCCGGAGCAGATGCGACATTTGCTGGAGGGTTCGAGGCGCGTTGCGGTTCTGGGCATCAAGCCGGATCCAACGAAGCCCGCGTATTACGTTGCCGAGTACGTCCAGAAAGCGGGTTACGAGATAGTCCCGGTGCCCGTTTACTATCCCGAGCTTCGCGAAGTACTCGGGGAACCGGTGTACCGTTCGCTGACCGCAATACCCGGCGATATCGATATCGTCGACGTGTTCAGGCGGCCGCAGGACATTCCACAACACGTGGATGACATCGTTGCGAAGCACCCCAAGGCCGTGTGGTTCCAGCTAGGTATTCGCAATGATGAAGCTGCGGAGAAGATCGCGCGGGCCGGGATCGACGTAGTGCAGGACCGTTGCTTGCTCGTGGAGTTGAAGAACATCGGGCGCTGATTCGCGCTCTGCTCTGAATGAGTCATTCCCGCGAAAGCGGGAATCCATTTTCGACTGCCCTCGAAGCAACATGGATCCTCGCTTTCGCGAGGATGACGCGGTGAGAGAGGACGACAGAGTGAGTGAGGACGACGGGGCCGGTGGCGAAATTTATTTCTTTGACACCCGGATGATCTCGCCCGAACCGTCGTCGGAAATCGCGAGCGAGCCGTCTTTCAGCACTGCGACGTCGACTGGCCGGCCCCAGCGCTTGCCGTCGGGTGACTGCCAGCCGGTGACGAAGTCCTCGATTCCTACGGGGTTGTTGTTCTGAACACGCACGCGCACAACTCTCGCGACCGTCGGCGCGTCGCGGTTCCACGAGCCGTGAAGCGCTATCAACGCATCACCGCGGTCGCTTTCCGGCAACTGCGTCGCGTCATTGAGGAACGTCAGGCTGAGTGGCGCCGAATGCGCAGGCATTTCGAGCGCAGGGGGGATTGTGGAAGCGCAGCGAGCAGTGTCGTGGAACTCCGGATTCGGAATGCGATCACCGTAGCAGTATGGCCATCCGTAATCGCCGCCAGCGTGAAGAATATTGACCTCTTCTGGCGGCAGGTTCTGATGATCTGGCGCGATATTGTCCCGCTCATTCTGCGATACCCACAGGTCGTGAGTAACCGGGTTGAAGGCCATTCCGACAGCGTTTCGCAAACCGCGTGAGAAGACTCGTCCATTTTGACCGTTTTCATCGTATTGCATGACGGCTGCCCGAGTCGAGTCGGTCTCTACGCACACGTTGCAACTGGACCCGATCGACACGTACATCTTGCCATCTGGGCCAAACACGATGCTCCTGGTCCAGTGCATCGGTCCGGCCGCGTAGTGATTAAGCTGCTCGGGTGTTCCTTGAGCCACGCCAGCTGAATCGAGCTTTACGCGAACGACGCCGTCGGTATTCGCGATGTAGAGCCAGCCATTATGGAATGCCATCCCATGCGGTTTGTCCAATCCCTTCACGGCCACCGTCGGCACCGCGACACCACTGGCGTTCAAGCCGAGCCGGGTTATCTGGTTCGCGGCCGGCTGGCTGACGTAAACCGCACCATCGGGTGCAACCTGAAGTGCGCGAGCGCCGGGAACAGTGGCGATGACCGTCGCCTGAAGGCCAGTTGGTACCGTGATACGACTTTCGATCGGGGCGCTCGTGGCCATTCCAGAAGAAGAGTTGCTGGCGGCGGAAGTACTGGCGGTCGAGTGCGAATCAGCGGGTCCGGTGCCGCAGCCGAGCGGAGCGGCGGCGAGCGCGAACAATAAAAAGGCGGGTCTCATGAAATAATGGCACCCGCAATTCCCTTGCCCGCAGACACGTCTTAGTCAGACCGTGTCAGCCAGCCCGAGCAGATCAGTCAGATCGGGGCAGACCCACCAGAACCACTAGACGCACACCTGATTGCGGCCCCGCTCCTTGGCTCTGTAGAGCGCGACGTCGGCCCGCGCAAACAGATCTTCAGCGCTATCAACCTGCGCAGATGGGAAGCACGAGACTCCCACCGACACCGTTACACGGACAATTGCGCCGCGCGCCGCTTCGAAGTTGTGCTGTTCGACACGCTGGCGAATGCGTTCGGCGAAGGCGATCGCGCCGGTTTCGCCGGTTTCCGGCAGCACGATCACAAACTCCTCGCCGCCATAACGAGCGACCATATCCACGCTTCGGACGGAGCGTTGCAGGATCATGCCGATACCGCGTAGCACTTCGTCGCCTACAAGGTGACCGTACGTATCGTTTACGAGCTTGAAGTGATCGAGGTCGATCATCAGCATCGTGAGCGGCGAATTGTAACGGCGGACGCGCTCCAGCTCTGCAACCAGCCGGATAGTGAGTGCCCGACGATTCAGCAGATGTGTCAGCGCGTCGGTGTGTGCGAGTGCCTCGAGTCGGGCGTTGTCGGCCTTGGTCTGTTCAATCGTGTGCGCCTGTTCGATCGCGTTGACAGCGCTCTTGATGACCGTATCGGCGAACTCGACATCGCTCGCCGCGAGCGGATCCTGATCGACGGTGCGCCGGAGCAGAAACACGCCGGTGCGAATCTTCTCGAAGCTGAATGGAATCGCGATCACCGATCGGACATTCATGCGCGTGCCATCGCGGGACCATTGCTCGCGGAGACGGGCGTACCACGGACTTGTCTGGAGATCCTGAATCAGGACGGGCCGCTTCTGATCGAGCGCGGCAGACACTTCGGGATAACGGTCGAGGTCGATTTCGAGGTTTGCGAGGTTCGGTTGCTCGAAAGCGGTGGCAACGAGACCACGCGCGTCACCCGGTTTGGCGAGAATGACGGATGAATGGGAAAGCTGAAGCGCACGTGCGAGACGTCTGGCGACCATGTGGAAGATCTCTTCAGTCGAGAGATTGCCCATGACCTCGTGCATGATATCGACGAGGTGGCGCTTGCTGTCCGCCTCCTGTCGTGTGCGCTGAAGCTCCCCTTCCGCCTTGCGGAGGGCAGCGCGCAGAGCTTCCAGCTGATCGATCGCGGTATCGTCGCGCGCGACCGCCTCAACTGAGGCCGGAGACTCCGGGTTTGGCGCAGGAATCTGCGCGTCCAGCGAGGCAGATTCGAGACCGGGATTGGCGTTGCCCTTGGGCTCCACTTTTTCCGGAGATGAATCCGCGCTCCTGGAGCGCGCAGGTTCTGTCAGGTCCTTGTCACTCTTCGTCAGCAAGCGTTTCGACCGTCTCCTCATCCGCGGCGCCCTCGTCATCCTCGCCCTTTTCTTCGGGAATGACACGTGCAACCGCAGTTACAAGATCGCCTTCGTCAAGATTGACGAGCTTCACACCCTGCGCGATTCTTCCAGTCACGCGCACCTGAGACACGGAAGAGCGAATAATTACGCCGTGTTTCGTGATGAGCATGATCTCGTCTTCAGGCAAGACTTCCATCAGGGTCACAACGTCACCGGTTTTATCGGTGCGATTGACGGTGATAATTCCCTTGCCTCCTCGCTTCTGAACCCGGTAATCATCGATGTGCGAGCACTTGCCAAGTCCTTTCTCAGTCACGACGAGAAGACTCGCCTCGCGCTTGATAACGACCATGCCTACGACGGCATCGTCGGGGCGAAGTTCAATCCCCTTGACGCCCGTAGTATCGCGGCCCATCTCGCGCACATCCTTCTCGTGGAATCGCACCGACAGACCATGCTTGGTGGCGAGGACCACGTCATTCGTCCCGCTTGTCACCTGCACGTCGATCAACTCATCGCCGGAATCAATCTTGATAGCCTTGATGCCGTTGGCGCGCGGATTTGCGTATGCCGACAGCGCGGTCTTCTTGACCGTGCCGCGACGCGTGCAGAATAGCAACGACTGCGTATCCCCGAACTCGCGCACAGGGACTACAGCCCGGATCTGAGTATCGGGCTGTACGTTGATGAGGTTAACGATCGGCTTGCCCTTGCTGGCCCTACCCGCCTGGGGTATCTCGTGGACCTTGAGCCAGAAGCAGCGGCCGTCGTCCGTGAAGCAGAGGATGAAGTCGTGCGTGGATCCGATGAACAGATGCTCGATGAAGTCTTCTTCCTTGAGCCCCTGTCCATTGAGCCCACGACCACCGCGCCGCTGCTTGCGATACGTGGAGGTGGAGGTGCGCTTGATATAGCCGGTGTGTGAGATGGTGATCACCATGTCTTCCTCGGCGATCAGATCTTCCACGGAGAACTCGCCCTCGTCGTTCGTGATCTCGGAGCGACGATCATCTCCGAAAGTGTCGTTGATCTTCACTAGTTCATCACGGATGATCTGCATCCGCCGCGGACGTGACGCGAGGATGTCGCGCATTTCCTTGATGAATGCGCGCAGATCCTTGAGTTCAGCTTCCAGCTTCTCGATTTCCAGGCCGGTGAGCTTCGCGAGACGCATGTTGAGAATCGCTTCGGCCTGCCGTTCGCTCAACTTGAAGCGAGCCTGCAACTGTGAACTTGCCGTCGGCGTGTCCTTGGCAGCACGAATCAGCTTGATGACCGCGTCGATATTATCGACTGCGATCTTCAAACCTTCGAGTATGTGCTCACGTTCAAGTGCCTTGTCCAGCTCGAACTGCGTGCGCCGCGTTACGACTTCGTGACGGTGCGCAAGAAAGTGCATCAGCACATCCTTGAGCGGAAGCACCTTGGGAACCAACTGGCCGGTAACCGAATCCGGCACCAGCGCGAGCATGATCACGCCAAAGGTGGACTGCATCGCCGTGTGCTTGTACAGCTGATTCAGAACAACGCGTGGAATCGAATCACGCTTGAGTTCGATGACCATGCGCATGCCGTCGCGATCGCTCTCGTCACGTAGATCGCTGATGCCTTCCAGCCTGGCCTCGCGCACCTGATCGCGGATATCGACGAGCAGCTTGGCCTTGTTCACCTGGTATGGCAGCTCGGTGACGACGATCTGAGCGCGATTGGAGTTCTCGCGCTCCTCGATCACCGCACGGGCACGCATGACGATGCGTCCGCGGCCGGTCTCCTGATAATCGGTAATTCCCGCGGTACCGTAGATGTATCCGGCAGTCGGGAAATCCGGGCCCTTGATGTATTTGCGCAGGGCGCTGACAGGAAGATCAGGATCTTCGATGAGCGCGACGAGTGCACCCGTCACTTCACGCAGGTTGTGCGGCGGTATGTTGGTCGCCATGCCAACCGCGATTCCCGACGAACCGTTGACGAGCAGATTCGGCATCGCCGATGGAAGAACGCGAGGCTCCTGCAGACGATCGTCGAAGTTCGGCTGGAAGTCGACAGTGTTCTTGTCGATGTCACCGAGCATCTCGGTGGCGATTCTCGTCAGACGTGCTTCGGTGTAGCGGTAAGCTGCAGCATTGTCGCCGTCGACCGAACCGAAGTTTCCCTGACCGTCCACCAGTGGATAGCGCAGAGAGAAGTCCTGCACCATACGCACAAGCGCATCGTATACAGAACTGTCGCCGTGCGGGTGATACTTGCCGAGCACGTCTCCGACGACTGTTGCCGACTTCTTGTATGGACGACCTGGGACGAGGCCAAGCTCGTTCATGGCGTAGAGAACGCGACGATGAACGGGCTTGAGGCCGTCACGCACGTCGGGGAGGGCGCGGGAAACGATGACGCTCATCGAGTAGTTGATGAACGATTCCTGCACCTCTTCGTGGATCAGCCGCGGCAGTATCCGTTCGCGGTTATTGGGAGCTGTCATGACGAGTCAATACCGCACTTGCGGCGGACACCCGGGAAGGCGCCACCTGATGATTTTGATCGATCGTTTGGGGAACCCCGAAATATAGCTTCGGGGAAGGCATTTGGCAAGCCAGAGGTGTTACTCTAAGTGCTTGTGATACAACAACTTACGGGCGACGGCTGAGCGCAGTCGCTGGCCTGCTTGCTTTGGTGTTTATTCGGGTATCCGGAAACCTTGAATTTACGGACTATTCCTCGGTCCGATCTGCTGCATCTACCGCAGCGTTGTCACGGTCAATAGCCTCGCGCTCGGCCTTGTATCGCTCATACCAGCTTCGCGTGATTTCGCCGGCCAGATCGCGATTCCCGAGGCCGAATGCGAGCGAAGCAGATAGTGCGATTGCGCCGAAGAGTATGGCGAAAGCCGTGGTGACGATATCCGTCGCTACGCCAAGTTCCTGGAGCGCCATGAAGATGGCAATCAGGATGACGCCGCCTTTGCCAAAGCGCGACAGTGTAGGGCCGCCGTGAATCGCCCCAGCGGAGGCCATGATGAGCCCCCCTACGAACTCGCCGAGTACGATGCCTACGATGATGATTACGATCGCGGCGATGAGGCTCGGAATGTAGCTGACGAGTTCACCGAACATGTTGCCGAGCGATGACAGGCCAAGCGCATTGGCCGCGATCATCAACACAGAAAACATGATGAACCAGAAGACGACGCTCGCCGTGACTCGCGTCGGATTCATGTGTGAACCTGAGCGCTCCACTGCCTGGAGGACGCCGCCGCGCTCGAGAATGCTGTTGAAATGAACTCGACGAAGCAGCTTGTCGGTGCCCTTCTCGAGTAGTCGTGCGAGAAGGTATCCGGCGAAGAGAATTACGAGCGCGCCGAACAGCGCAGGGACGTAATGGTAGAGCTGGTCAAAGCTGTCCTGCAGGCGATCGCCAAAGCTGGTCGAATCCATGGCGGGAAATCTATCGGGAGCGGGTCGAGCGCGCGCGGGCGGGATGAACCGCTACCAGTCATTCCCGCGAAAGCCGGAATCGATGTTCGGCCACTATGGATCCCGACCTTCGGCGGGATGACGACCTTCGGCGGGATGACGACCGGCTAGTTCCTCGTGCCGCGCTTCACATCGAATATTGCGCTTCGGTGGCAGCCGCCGCAGATCAGCCACTCCCGCTTCCGGGAGTATCCGAGCCCGAATGAGCCGCCGCCGATCGGGCGGGAGGTCATGCGGCCACCGCACGCAGGGCAGACGACATCGCGTTTGGCGATGAAAGCGTCCTTTATCTCGGCGAGCTGGATCGAGGTGAATTGAGCGGATTCGGCCATGATGAGTGCGGTTCTTCGGGAATGCGACCCCTTCCTGATGACGATGCGGAGCGGGTTAGCAGCAATTCGAGTGTTGCATACGAATATTAGCCACGCTGGCTCCGGGAGTCGCGTTCCCGCTATATTCTCGGGCGAGTTCCCTTCCCCATACCGCGCGTCGTCATGCCTTTCAACACAATCGGCCAAGCTTTCCGCAGCGCCCTCGTTATCGCATCACTCGTCGCGCTTGCTTCAACGTCCTGCGCGAAATCGGTATCAGTCGATCAACCGGTTACCATGGCGATCGTCAACGCTCGCATCTGGACCGGGAATCCCAGGCAACCATGGGCTGAGGCCATCGCGCTCAGCGGCGATCGTATCGCAGTGGTTGGCTCGAACGATGATGTGACGCGTGCGGCGGGCACGACGCATCCGATCGACGCGCATGGCGGGATGATAACGCCTGGATTCATTGATTCGCATGTTCATTTCCTCGACGGCGGCCATCAATTGTCGGCCGTTCAACTTCGCGATGTGAAGACGCCGGCCGAGTTCATCAGCACTATCAAGGCGTACGCAGCCACGGTTCCGGCAGGAACATGGATCACCGGTGGCGATTGGGATCATCAGCGCTGGGGTGGCGAACTTCCCAGGCACGAATGGATCGATTCGGTTACGCCAAATAATCCCGTGGCAATCGCGCGGCTCGACGGTCACATGATTCTTGCAAATGCGGTTGCAATGCGCGTCGCGAAGGTGACGAATGGCACGAAGAATATTGCCGGCGGCACCATCGTACGCGACGGCGCAGGTGCACCAACCGGGATTTTCAAGGACAACGCGCAGGGAATCATTTTTGATGTCATTCCCGACCGGACTCCCGAAATGGTCGACCGCGAGATGGCGGCGGCAATGAAGTACGTCTCTGAACAAGGCGTTACATCGGTAGCACACATGGGGACGTGGGGCGATCTCGCGGTATTCGAGCGTGCCCACAAGGCTGGCACGATGATAACGCGCATCTCTGCCGCTGTGCCGATCTCATCTTGGGCGACATTGCGAGACACCATTGCGGCACGTGGGCGTGGCGACGACTGGTTGCACATCGGCGGGCTCAAGGGTTTCGCAGACGGCTCACTCGGTTCACACACGGCGGCGTTTCTGCAGCCGTACACTGATGCGCCAAACGACACGGGCCTGCTCGTAACGCCAACCGATAGCCTTTACGAATGGGGAGCCGCCGCAGACAAGGCCGGATTACAGCTTATAGTCCACGCGATTGGCGACCGGGCAATTCGGAATCAACTTGACATCTACGAGCGGATCGAAAAGGAAAACGGAGCACGTGATCGGCGTTTCCGCATCGAGCACGCACAGCACATCGCTCCCAGCGACATTCCACGCTTCGCGGCCCTGCACGTGACCGCGAGCATGCAACCGTATCATGCGATTGATGACGGACGCTGGGCGGAGAAGGAGATCGGTCACGAACGCGCGAAGACTTCGTACGCATGGAAATCGCTGCTCGACAGCGGCGCGCGGCTGGCGTTCGGTAGTGACTGGGATGTCGCACCTCCAACTCCGCTCGAGGGGATCTACGCCGCGACTACGCGTCGCACTACGGACGGCAAGAATCCTGGCGGCTGGATTCCGGAGCAGGCGATCGGTGTCGAGGACGCATTACGCGCTTATACGAGCGGTGGCGCGTATGCAATGTTCGCTGACAGTTCACGCGGAACACTCGAACCGGGGAAGCTTGCAGATCTCACCGTCATCGATCGGGATATCACGAAGATCCCACCCGCAGAAATAAAGGATGCGCACGTGGTGATGACGATAGTCGGCGGAAAGGTTGTGTTCCAACGACCTGCGGCCGCAACGACGCACTGAACTTTCAAGTCTTCTGTGCAGCTGAACGGTAGCGGGGCGGGCGTGAGCTGATCGTCACGCGATGCGCACGACGATCTTGCCAAACTGGGCTCCGTTCTCGAGACGTTCGAACGCCGCTCTTCCTTGCGTGATATCGAACACGGAATCGACAGGCGGAAGCAACCGTTGCTCCCGGAGTTCGTTCACAACTGTCGCGAATTCGGCGTTGTTACCCATCGTGGAGCCAAGGATACTCCACTGGTTCCAGAACAGCTTGCGGGCGTCAGTCTTGACCATTGGCCCCGAAGTCGCACCACACGTCACGAGTCGCCCAAACTTGCCGAGCGCGCCGAGTGAGGATTGCCAGCTTGCCTGTCCGGCTGAATCCACGACCACGTCTACGCCACGTTTCCCGGTCCGTGCGCGGATCTCAGTCGCCACGTCAGTCGTATTGTAGTTGAGCGTCTCATCGGCGCCGAGTTCGCGCGCACGGGCGAGTTTGGCATCGCTGGAGGAAGTGACCCAGACATGCGCACCAATGTGTTTGGCGATCTGCAGCGCGGCGATTGCCACACCTCCGCCAATCCCCTGAATCAGAACATCTTCATCTGGTCGAAGCTGAGCGCGGGTTACGAGCATTCGCCAGGCAGTCAGCGTAGAGAGCGAAAATGCTGCCGCCTCCGGGATGGGAGTGTCGCTCGGAATACGGGCGACATTCGCTTCCGGCACCACTATATGCTCCGCTATTGTGCCGGGCAGGTGCTCTCCCAGCAGCTTGAAACGGACACAGAGGGATTGCTCCCCTCGGAGGCAGTATTCGCATGTTCCGTCGCTGATCCCGGGATTGACGACGACGAGTTCATCTGTTCCATCCACGATTCCGACGGCATCCGCGCCCATCACCCAGGGGGGCGTAATATTGACGCCGGGGAGGCCTCGCAGGACGAAGAGATCCAGATGATTCAGAGCCGCCGCAAGAATCCGGACGCGAATTTGACCCGGAGCGGGCTCAGGAATTGGCAAATCGTCACGGAGTTCCAGTTGATCGAGCCCACCGTGGCCAGAGATGGTTAGAGCGCGCAGAATCTCTCCGTAATGCTCTCCGTGAAGGGGTATATTTAGAAAACAAACATCAAGATACTAGATATGATTTCGTTGAAAGTTCCCCCCCTTGGAGAGTCGATAGTCGAGGCGACCGTCTCACGCTGGGTCAAGAATCAGGGTGACTCGGTGAATGCTGGCGATACCGTTCTCGAACTTGATACCGACAAGATCACGGTCGAGGTGCCGGCACTGCGCGCTGGCGTCCTGACCAAGCAGTCGGTAAAGGAGGGAGATGTCGTTCACGTTGACGACGTCCTCGGCGAGATCGACGAGACAGCAACAGCCGGCGCGACAGCTTCACCTCCAGCGGCTGCGCCGGCCTCCGCACCCGCCGCGGCGAAGTCTGCGGCGACCCCGCCAGCTGCGGCTTCACCTGCGGCTTCACCTGCGGCTTCAGCTGCGGCTTCACCTGCGGCTTCGCCTGCAACAGCGCCTGCACCGACAACGCCCGCAACCGGCGCACCGCAGAAATCGGCGCCGGCAGCTCGCAGAGTAGCAGATGAGCGTGGCTTGGATATCGGATCGGTCCAGGGGACGGGGCGAGGCGGAGTTGTAAGCAAACCTGATGTCATCGCGGCCGCGGCTGCGCAGCCGGCCAAGGCCGCGCCAGAGGTTCCATCTCCGACAGCGCCGGTCACGAGCGGGCCGCCAGCGTTACACTCCGCACCGGCCCCGCGAGCAGGCGAGCGAGAAACGCGGGAGAAGCTCTCAACCCGCCGCAAACGCATCGCCGAGAATCTGCTTCAGTCGCATCTCGCTACGGCTCATCTGACGACGTTCAACGAGATCGACATGAGCGCGGTGATGGCGCTTCGGTCGCGTGTGAAGGAGCGCGTGGAGAAAGAGCATGGCGTGCGTCTTTCGTTCATGCCGTTCTTCGTACGCGCTGCATGCCAGGCACTGCGCGACTACCCGGTTGTCAACGCGCAGTTGGACGGCGACGAGATCGTGTACAAGAATTACGTCAACATGGGCATTGCCGTCGCATCCGAGCAGGGCCTTGTGGTACCGAACATCAAGGACGCCGATCGCAAGGGTATGCTCGACATTTCGCGCGACATCGCGACTGTCGCCAAGAAGGCACGGGACGTCAAGCTGACGATGGACGATCTCACCGGTGGTTCCTTCACGATCACCAATGGCGGAGTGTTTGGATCGCTAGTATCGACACCGATCATCAACTACCCGCAGGTAGCGATTCTCGGGCTTCACAAGATTCAGGACAGACCGGTCGCTATTGATGGAAAGGTTGAGATTCGCCCCATGATGTACGTGGCGCTCTCATACGACCATCGTATCATTGATGGACAGGCGGCCGTATTGTTCCTTGTACGCGTGAAGGAGTTGATGGAAGACCCTGCAGTGATGCTGATCGAGTGACTTTGTGGATCTGGTTTCCGTGTGGGCTGGAGTCGACGGTGAAATGCCAGGCAGCGCCATCGACGTCTCGCGCCGACACGAAGTGAGCGGTGATGTGAGCAGCAGATGCGAGTAGCGGTTTACTGCGGCGCGAACGTCGGAGCATCGCCTCGTTTTGCCGAGGTTGCGCGGGAACTCGGAGAAGGACTCGCTCGCAGCGGGATCGGGATCGTATATGGCGGAGCGTCCCGTGGCTTGATGGGCGTGCTGGCTGAGGCCGCAATTGCGGCTGGCGGCGAGGTGATTGGTGTGCTCCCCCGCTCTCTCGGTCATCGTGAAATCGCGCATCCGCACATAACCGAGTTGCACATCGTTGACACGATGCACGAGCGCAAGGCGCGAATGCTTGACCTTTGCGATGCCATCGCCGTCCTTCCCGGCGGGATAGGCACACTCGACGAATTTTTCGAGGCATTTACGTGGGCGCAGATAGGAATGCACACAAAGCCGATCGCGCTCATGGACGTGGACGGCTTCTATCAACCGCTCCTCGTTCACCTTCGCAATTGCGTGGACGCTGGCTTCCTTTCCATGGAACGACTGGAGTCACTGGCTGTCTGCGCGAACGCAGAGGCATTTTTCAATACTCTAACTACGGACGCGCGTGCTCGGCAGGTTTCGCCGAGGTATGCCGCGCTGACTGCTAAATCATGAATACCTGCGACGTTTTAATCATTGGCGGTGGCCCGGGCGGCTATGTGGCCGCGATTCGTGCCGCCCAGCTCGGACTCAATACGGTCTGTGTAGAGATGGACAAGACGCTCGGCGGGACGTGTGTGAATGTCGGGTGCATCCCATCCAAGGCGTTGCTCACATCGACCGAGCACCTGGATTTCGCGCAGCATCATGCTGCGGAACACGGCGTGAATATCGCAGGTGTCACAACCGACCTCGGCGTTATGATGAAGCGCAAATTGGATGTCGTTGCACAAAACACCAAGGGCATCGAGTTCCTCTTTCGCAAGAACAAGATCACGTGGGCCAGGGGAAAAGGTACACTGCGACCCAACAACGTTGTAGACGTGACTGCTAACGATGGAACTGTTGCGCAGTATCAAGGGCGCGATGTGATCATCGCGACCGGCTCGATCCCGATCGAGTTGCCGTTCTTCACGTTCGATGAGGAGCGCGTTCTGTCGAATGTTGGAGCGCTCTCGATCCCAGAGGTTCCCAAGCACCTAATTGTCATCGGCGGCGGTGTGATCGGACTGGAACTGGGTTCAGTCTGGCGCCGTCTCGGCGCAAAGGTTACGGTTGTGGAACTTGCAGCCACGATCCTGCCGGGACTGGATGAAGAGGTTATCAAGGAGGCCGACAAGATCTTCCGCAAGCAAGGCCTCGAGCTACGGCCGGCGACGCGCGTAACTGGAGGTCGGCGCGACGGGTCCAAAGTATTTGTGGATATCGACAAAGACGGCACGAAGGAAACGCTTGAAGGTGATTACGTTCTGGTTGCCGTCGGCCGCAAACCTGTGCTTACAGGAATTGATGCGCCAGCGCTGGGTCTCGCACTCGGCAAGCGCGGTGAGATCGCAGTTGACTCCGAGATGCGCACCAACCTTCCGCATGTCTTCGCGATTGGTGACGCGGTTGGTGGAAAGCTGCTTGCCCACAAGGCTGAGGAAGAGGGCGTCGTGGCAGCGGAGGTTATCGCCGGTCAAAAGGTTCATATGGATTACAAGTCGATGCCGGCGGTTGTGTATACGCATCCGGAAATCGCGACGTGCGGGCTTGCCGAGCACGAGGTCAAGGCGAGTGGGCGCGCCTACAAGACTGGCAGGTTTCCATTCTCTGCCAATGGTCGCGCGCGGACAATGGCCGAGACGCAAGGGTTTGTGAAATTCGTCGCGGACGCGGAGACTGAAGAGATACTCGGATGCCACATCATCGGCGTAGACGCTGCCGATCTACTGCAGGAAGTTGTACTTGCTATGGAGTTCAGAGGGTCGAGCGATGACATCGGGATCACCGTGCATCCGCATCCGACGCTGGCGGAGGCCGTGAAGGAAGCCGCGCTCGGCGTCTCTGGCCGGGCGATCCATATCTAGGTAGTCTGCGACACGTCGGCCACGGAACCAGTGCGTTTTAGGGGATCCGGAGTGCTCCGGAGTGCTCCGGATTGTGATTTAGCGATCGATTGTACGAAACCGCGCAGTTAACAGCGATTGCTCCCGCTCGTCAGACAGATGTGAACAATACTGAATTGCTTTCGGCGCCCCGGTGGTTGAGATGCCTTGCGGCAGCGCTGCTACTCGGCGCAGTTGCCAGCTGCGTACCACCGGCTCGCAGTCAGAGTGCGGTTCCATCGAGTGCGGAGCTGGCGCTCCGCGAGCAGACAGCCGATCAGCAAGTCCTCCAGGTACTTAATAGACTCGCCTTTGGCCCTCGTCCGGGCGATGTACAGAGGGTGCGCACGATCGGTGTGGATGCGTGGATTGAACAACAACTCAACCCAGAGCGTCTGAACGACGATGCAATGGATCAGATGCTGGCACGATATCCGTTGCTGCAGCAAGATCAGACCGGTCTCGCCAGCCAGTTTGCAGAAGCACAGCGGCAATCGCGGCTTGTCAAGCGCGATACCGCAGCGGGTCAAGCTGGAGTTGCTGACATATCGGCGTTGAAGGACGCTCGCAAGTCCAGAGCTCAAGTGGTCAGTGAGATTGAATCAGCGCGCGTAGCGAGAGCCGTGGGAAGTAACCGGCAGCTGCAGGAAGTGATGACCGATTTCTGGGAGAATCACTTCAACGTGTTTGTAGGAAAGAGTCAGACCGAGGCGTTCTATCTCGCTGACTACGATCGAACTATACGCGACCATGCACTTGGCAAATTTCGTGATCTGCTTGGCGCTGTAGCGCACTCACCGGCGATGCTTGAGTATCTCGATAACGCACAGAGCCGTGCGAACCCCGGAGAGCCTACGCTTGGTGCGGCCGGTCGGCGCGGCATGGTAGTCGCGCGCGGAGGCGGGCGTGCTCCGGGTGTCGAGGCGATCATCATCCGGAGGAATCTGAACCCTCAGCAGGCACAGCAACTGAATCAGCGAGCGGCCGCGGCGAAAAAAACCGGCCTGAACGAGAATTACGGTCGAGAGCTCATGGAGTTGCACACGCTTGGCGTGGATGGTGGATACACGCAGCAGGATGTGATCGAAGCTGCGCGAGCGCTTACTGGGTGGACCGTTCGACCACCCGCGCAGGGCGGTGGATACATCTTTCGACCGGAATGGCACGACGCAGGAGAAAAGACCTTCCTGGGCCACAAGCTTGCTGCAGGCCGTGGAGAACAGGACGGCGAGGACGTACTGGATATCGTTGCCCGGAGCCCATCTACTGCGCATTTCATCTCGCAGGAGCTCGCCAGACGACTCGTGAGTGATTCACCGTCGACTGCTCTGGTTGATCGTGCCGCACAGACCTATATGAAGACCGATGGCGACATCCGGGCGGTGGTGAAGACGATTGTTACATCGCCAGAATTTTTCTCAACGCGTGCGTATCACTCAAAGGTCAAGTCGCCGTTCGAGGTTGTTGTGAGTGCGGCGCGCGCTCTCGGCGCAGAACCGGACTCGACTCCGCGCACGGCGCTCGCCATTGCGTTTCTCGGCGAGCCCATATTCGGACATCGCGATCCAAACGGCTGGCCCGAGACTGGCGACGCGTGGATGAATACGGGGGCGATACTGAATCGTATCAATTTTGGACTTTCGGTTGCGGCGAATCGGCTGCCGGGTGCGAACATGCGCCAGCTTCCCGGGATCGACACGCTACAACACGCGTCGCGCGAGACCCAGGTGGATGCAGTCGTCGCCACGATACTGCAGGGTGCAGCGTCGCCGCAAACTCGCAAAATCCTGATGAGCGGCGAACATCCGCTCGCTGCGAGTGCCGCCCAGCAGGTAGCGCAAACCGCAGCGCCGGCTGATGGAAATGAAACGATCACTGATGCAACGATGGCCGCACCGCAGCGAGTTAAAGGGGCTGCGAAGCAGCAAGGCTTGCCCGGACTTGGACGCGCGCTTGCGCGAAACCCAGTGATCGGTCCGGCACCGCAGTTAAAAGGTCTGGCACAGATGGTTGGTTTTGCACTTGGCTCGCCTGAATTTCAACGCAGGTAACTCGGCTGGAGGTACGGGTCATGGATCGCAGAGTATTTGTGAAGTCGGGCGCATTGGCGCTTGTGACGATGGGGTTGAGTCCGAGTTTTCTGCGCCGAATGGCGTACGGAATGGATTTGAAGAATGTGCCGAAGGGAAAGACTCTGGTGTGCCTCTTTCAACGTGGGGCAGCTGACGGGTTGAACGTCGTTGTTCCACACGGGGAGCAGGCGTATTACAACATGCGCCCGACGATCGCCGTTGCGCGACCGGGCCAGCCATCCGGCGCGATCGATCTGGACGGATTCTTCGGACTGCATCCGTCCCTGGCGCCACTGAAACCACTATGGGATCAAAAGCTTCTCGCGCCAATCCACGCTGTTGGAAGTCCGAGCACGTCGCGATCGCATTTTGACGCGCAGGATTTCATGGAAACTGGCACACCCGACATGAAGGGTACATCCGATGGATGGCTGAACCGCATGCTTGCCGTCCAGGGAACCTGCCAGGAGTGTCAGGCTGTTCCATTCCGCGCTGTCGCAATGACCGCCCAGACACCGCGCATACTCGAAGGGCCATCCGAGACGGTCGCGATGAGCTCGCTCGGAGAATTCTCGGTTCGCGCGACGGGAAGCGATGTTGAACAACTCGAAGCTCTGTATCGGACCGGGAGTGCCGATCTTGTACACGGCACCGGTCAGGAAATGTTTGACGCAGTGAAATTGCTTCGCAGTGCGAATCCTCAACAATACGCGCCGCGCAACAACGCAGTATATCCGAAGAGCCAGTTTGGTCAGCGGTTGATGCAGATTGCTCAGCTCATCAAGTCCAACGTAGGTTTGGAAGTTGCATTTGCTGATGTGGGAGGTTGGGATACGCATGTCAATCAGGGAAACGGCACGGGACAGTTGGCAAATCGACTTGATGATTTTGCGACGACGCTAGCCGCTTTTACTCAGGATTTGGGTGACCAGATGAACGATGTGCTAGTGCTGACCATGTCGGAATTCGGTCGCACAGCACGTGAAAACGGGAATCGTGGTACGGACCATGGGCACGCGACGGCGTTCTTTGTTCTGGGCGGCGGTGTAAAGGGTGGCAAGGTGTACGGAAAATGGCCCGGGCTTGCACCGGAGCAGTTGAATGAGGGGCGCGACCTCAGACTGACGACGGATTTTCGCACAGTGTTCAGCGAAGTTGCAGTCAAGCATCTGGGTGCTACACGTGTCGAGAAGATTTTTCCTGGATACACGGGCGGGCCACAAGAGTGGCTCGGGCTCGTGTGAGCGGAGAGATGAGACGAGACTGGAAACGCCCGGCTGGGAAGACCAGCCGGGCGTTTTGATTTCGCAGCGAGTATCTGTCATTCCCGCGAAAGCGGGAATCTATTTTGGATTGGGCCAGAATACTGTTTTAGCCCGATCGCAATTGGAGAAACATGGATTCCCGCTTTCGCGGGAATGACGGAAGGGCCGCGAGTATTACGAGTCCTTTGGGTGCTTGAAGATTCGTTTGAATAGGCCGCCGATTCCTTTACCGATTTTTTCAACTGCTCCGGTAACGTTCTGGATCGGAAGAAATGAACTGTCGAGTTGAATGTCCGGCGGACCGCTGTGAATCGGGCAGCGTGTTGTCGGCTGGGTGCCAGGTTTGAAGTACTCGCGCTGAGTTATGGGGCACCATTCGGTCGCGAGATATCCGGTGCGTGCGTCGATGACGACTGGGGTCATGCCTGCGGGCGGATCCCATGCACCTGGCGGGTTGGCTTCGTCCCAACCATTGGAATAAAAATCCGCCCACGCGGGAGCCGCGAGTCGACCGCCGGACGCGTTGTATCCGATTGGTCTCGGCTTGTCGTAACCAAACCAGAATCCGGCAACGATAGTCGGGGTGTAGCCCATGAACCAGACGTCTGTGCCATCGTTTGTTGTCCCCGTCTTTCCGGCGACTGGCCCATCAACGCCCAGGTCGCGAATGACATTTCCTGTTCCGTAATCGACGACGGCGCGTAGCATCGAAGTGAGTTGATACGCATCCTGCGGCTGCATTACGCGCACGCGCTGATTGTCACTGCTCCACAGTATCTGCCCGTCGGCGGCCTGGATGCGACGAACGAGCCGAGGCGTAACACGCCAGCCTCCGTTTGCAAATGGAGCATACGAGGTAACCAGTTCCATGGGGGTCACTTCGAGCGCGCCGAGCGCTGCGGAAGGAACGGCTGGCAACTCGCTCTGTATTCCGTTGCGGTGTGCGGTAGCGAGCACGGCGGGAATTCCAACGAGCTGACTCACGCGAACCGTCGCCGCGTTTTCGGATCGCATCAATGCGCGTCTGAAAGTCACATGACCGCCATACTCTCCGCCGTAATTCCGGGGAGACCAGGCCGTCTTTCCAATTTTTACCGTTATTGGAATGTCGTCCACTTCGCTCGCAGGGGTGTAACCTGCTGCGAGCGCGGTTGCATACACAAACGGTTTGAATGCGGATCCAGGCTGACGATGCGCAAGCAATGCACGATCAAATCCACCGCGCTCGAATGTGCGACCGCCGACGAGTGCGCGTATATCGCCCGTACGTGGGTCGAGCGCGACCATGGCACCTTCGACATGCGGTCCGCGGCCGCTCGGGGACTCCTGCTGAATTACAGCTGCCTGACGTCGCACAGCACGATCAGCTGCGGTCTGGGCATGCGCGTCGAGCGTCGTGTACACAGTCAGATCATTGACGTCGCGTGATCCGCTCTTCAGCACGGAATCGACAACGTCGCGCACGGCGTCTATAGCGTAGGAATCGCCCGACATGTCGGGCCGCCACTCGTCCTTCGCGACAACAAGTTTGGTTTTGGCATACTCATCTGCGGCGGTTTGAGTGATGTACCCCTCTCTCGCCATGAGTCCAAGAACAAGATTACGGCGAGCTGCCGCACGTCGCGTAGAGCGACGAGGCGTATAGACGGAAGGCCCTTTGGGCAGGGCGGCAAGGACGGCACCCTCGGGAACAGTAAGTTGGCCAACACTCTTCCCAAAAAGATCGCGGCTCGCGGCCTCCACGCCATACACACCGTTTCCGAGATATATGACATTGAGATAAAGTTCGAGGATCTGATTCTTCGTCAGGTTGCGCTCGAGTAATCGCGAGAGGCGCATCTCGAGCAGCTTCTGCCGAAATGATCGACCGTGGTAGCGTCTGACGGCAAAAGTATTACGGACGACTTGCATCGTTATTGTCGAGAAGCCCTCGCGAACGCCACCGGCGGTAATATTCCGAACAACTGCGCGTGCCAGCCCGTGCCAGTCGATGCCGTTGTGGTTGTAGAAGCGGCGATCCTCGGTCGCAACGAACGCCTGCCGAACCGGTACGGGAACGGCGCTCAGTGGCACATTGACACGCCGGACAACGGCGAGTCGGCTGATGAAATTTCCGGACCGGTCAAGAACCCGGCCGCCCTCGTCGGGATGAAAGGATCGAATGTCTGCCGCCGTGGGACAGCCTTCGCCGCCACACGTAGCGAGCCACGCGTCACCGGCGTAGATCGCGAGGATCAAAATCCCGATTGCGGCGAGTATATATTCCGTCTTCTTGGGTTTTCGAAACCTTAGGTTCATATCAGAATGTATCGTCCATTAGCTATTGTCCTGAGCGCGACTGCCGTTGTGAGCGCGTTCTCAGTCGTCTCCTGCAAGTCGGGGGATGATCGCGCTGCGGCCAAAGTCCCATCTGCAGCTCCGGAATCGGTTACACCAGACATCGGCATTCCGGTCGCTGAAGCGGCCACGCCGAGCCAGCCATCGCAGCTCGCGCCCAACAAACTGGGACGCATTCCGGTCCTCGAATACCATCTGATAGGCGACCATGACGCGCTGTACAGCAGGACGCGCGAGCATTTTCGCGCCGACCTGGAGTACGTATACAAACGCGGGTACAGACCGATAAACCTATCGCAGCTTCTAGACAAGGATTTCAGCGACGTGCCAGTGGGCATGTCGCCAGTTGTAGTAGTGTTCGACGACGCATCGCCCGGACAGTTCAGCTACATCGAGCGAAATGGCAAGCTTGAAATCGACCCGACAAGTGGCGTCGGAATCTGGCTGGACTTCGCGAAGACGCATCCGGGATGGAAGAATCGCGCCGTCTTCTGCCTGTTAAACGGCGGCGCCGCCGGCCACAACTTCTTTGGCGACAACGTCAAGTTCCAGGGACAGAAGAAGGAATGGCGGTTTCAGAAAGTAAAGTGGCTTGCTGATAATGGCTTCGAACTTTGCGATCACACCGTGTGGCATGCGATGCTGAACAAGTATTCGGACAATGTCGTGCAGGAGCAAATCGCGCGGAACGCGATGGGAATAGACTCCGCTGTTCCAGGTTACAAGATTCGATCCATGGCGCTTCCATACGGCATCTGGCCCAAGAACAAGCAACTGGCCTGGGAAGGCTCGTGGCGTGATCCAAAGACCGGCAAGGTGCACAGCTATCATTTTGACGCCGTGATGGAAGTTGCCGGAGGTCCGACGCGCAGTCCGTACGACCCGGCCTTCAATCCGCGCAGCGTCACCAGAATTCAGGCCGTAGGCAACGATATCGAGAAGGCTATCGACCGACTGGACACGACCAAAACGCGCTTCGTGCGATGACATTTCCGGCTGGCTGACCGCAAGCCCAATGGCTGTTTCAGCCAGTTAGAAGCGCCATTTCCTGAGCGCGACGAGCGATTTCTCGATCGCTTCGCGAGGCTCGATTGCGGTTGTCCGGGCCAGAAGCGCCATGTACGTGTCGATCGCCATATCGAGTGCTACATAATCATGCTCTGCCCCAGCCAGGGACGCCGCATTGTCGCCCAGGCTGGCGAGGGCTACGTCGTCTTCGGGGAACTGCACGGTGACCTGGCGCCAGCGCTCCGTACGGGCTCGAGGGTCCATTTCGGATAGCGCCCACAAATGCCACGCACCACGGTTTTGGGGGTCCAGCTTCCTGGCGCGTTCGGCGATTTCACCGACCACGTCTGACCCTCTACCTTCCAGCCAGTACGAGTTGGCGAGACGCACCAGAGGCATCGCTTCTTCCGGGTGGTCTGCCACCGCCTGCTCCAGCTCGGCAAGCCCCGGATCAGCCAGATCTTGTATACGGTCTTCCATGCCATGAAATCTATCCCTCTGGACAATGGTCGCGGAGGGTGCTAGCGTACAGGCATTAGTGCGAATGAAGCGCGCGTGATCGCGCGCAGATTGAAGGTATGGTTCCCGGGAGCGCCGCGTGAGTTGGCCCCGCGCTTCCCGAGACACTTCCGAATCAACAAGACAATCGAGTGACCGCAATGCAGGCGCACCGCGCCCGTTGCGTAATGCGCTTGCGGCGAGTGTCGTTGGCGCCTCTGTACCCGAAAATCCATTTATGACTGAACGCCGACGTCCAAGTCGTCGCGGTCGGGGGCAAAATCCCGACGACGCTGGATCCCCCGATACCAATTCGGATGCGAACCCCTATCTCGAACCGAGTTCTACGGGTGCGCCCATCGTAACAGAAACGCCGGAGCCGCGTCCTCGGCCCGTCAAAAAGGCCGCAGTCTCGCTGGTCCCTTCGGAGCCGCAAACGGCGTCGGGCGAATCGGGTGGAGAATCCAACTCCCGCAGAGATTCTGGTGATAGCGGCGCTCACGGGGGCGGTCCGGTCGATGCAGGCGGTGACTCGGGCCGCGACTCGGGCCGCGACTCTGGAGGCGACTCTGGAGGCGACTCTGGCGGCGACTCTGGCGGTGACCCTGGCAGAGGCGGAACTGGCACGGATGAAGGCAGCAACGAGCGCGGAGGACAAGGTCGCGGACGGTTTCGCCGATATCGCCATCGCAACCGGAATGGACAGCCCAACGGCAATCAGGAACAGCCGCAGCAGCAGCAGCAGCAGCAGCAGCGACAGCAGCAACGATCCAATCAGCACGTCGGCGGTCAGCATTCGTCAGGCGGCGGCAGGAGAAACAATCGACGGAACCGGCAACAGGCTGACAATACGCCTCGCGGCCCGGTCGGTCCGATAGTTGTCGAAGGCGAAACCTCAGGACTCTTCGACCCGCAGCGCGACGCAGGCTATCTACGCATCTCCGCTCACAGCTATCTCGCCGAGGCAAGCGATCCGTTCGTTCCCACGCAACTTGTTCGGCAGGCCGGGCTCCGGCGCGGCGATCTTGTGACCTGCACAGTTGGAAAGGACCAGCGCGGTCGCGTTACAGTTGCGGAATTGCTTTCGGTGAACGGCGGTGAACCCGACGCGGCGCTGCGGCGTCCCGAATTCGCCTCGCTCATCGCGTCGTACCCTGATCGCAAGCTCTCTCTGGAAACGGGCAGACCTGCGAAGGCTGGGCCGGAACTCACCCGACGTGCAATCGATCTCATAGCGCCGATCGGTTATGGGCAACGAGCGCTTATCGTAGCTCCGGCACGTGCCGGCAAGACCATGTTGCTGCAGGCTGTGATCGAAGGTATCGCGATCAACCAGCCGGATGTGCAGCTGTTTGTGCTGCTAGTGGACGAGCGGCCGGAAGAAGTGAGCGACATGATTTCGATCGGTCACGGCGAGGTTGTGGCATCCAGCTTCGACATGCCGGCCCAGCGCCACGCCGACGTTGCCGAGATGACGCTTGAGCGAGCACGCCGATTGGTTGAACTCGGCAAGGATGTCGTGATCGTACTGGACTCGATCACGCGTTTGGCGAGAGCATACAACACCATCGAACGTGGCACGGGACGCACAATGAGTGGTGGTCTCGACTCATCTGCGATGGCCAAGCCTAAAGCATTCTTCGGATCGGCTCGCTCGGTATCTCCGGAAAACGGCGGCGGATCTCTTACCATAATCGCGACCGCGCTGGTGGAAACCGGCTCCCGCATGGACGACGTGATCTTTGAGGAGTTCAAGGGCACTGGTAATTGCGAGATCAAGCTGGACCGAAGCCTGGCAGAGAAGCGCATTTTCCCTGCGATCGACATAGGCATCAGCGGCACCCGACGGGAGGACAAGCTGTTCCGGGCGGACCAGCTGGACCACGTATATACGCTGCGTCGAGGGTTACAGCAGATGCCTTCCAGTTCGGCGATGGAGTGGCTTATCAAGCGCATTGCCGCGACTCAGAACAACGACGCCCTGCTCTCGGGGCTCTGACGGCCTGAAGACACAGGGCCACAACGACAACGCTGGATGCATAATCAGCCTGTGCGGAACGCCGAGGGGGGTATTCGGGCCGAAGCCGGGCGCGATCTTCGGCCCGAGGCTTGCTCCTTTGTCCGCATGGCCCTTCCGATGCTTCGGCGGCTCGCACACGTCCCTGTGGTCACTCTGGCTGCGGGGTTCGTATTCGCGGCGCCTGCGACCGCTCAGTCATCGCAAGCGACACCACGTAATCCGGAGATCACGAGCCTGACCCTCAAGGGAGTTCACGCCGTAGATGCGGATGAACTCCGAATGAACATTGCGACGGACGAGTCGCACTGCAATTCTGTGCTGCTTCGCCCAGTCTGCGTGTTCAGCAAGTCCCCGCTCTTCTATACGCACGTGTCGCTGAACCGTGCAGAACTGTCACGCGACATGCTGCGTGTGATGGTGTTCTACTTCAGGCGCGGGTATCGCGACGCGCAGGTAGATACTCTTGTGACAGCTGATGGACGCCGCTCGGTCCACGTCACGATCAGTGTGAACGAAGGCAAGCCAACATTGGTTTCGCAGCTGAGCATCGTTCAGGATTCAACAGTTCTGAGCCGGCGCGATCTTCGCGGCACTCACCGGCCGCGAAAGGACCGGCCGTTCAATCTGATCCAGCTTGATTCGACACTCGCGCTGCTGGATTCCCGGCTTTGGGATCGCGGCTACTCGGACGCCATCATCGACACGGCAGTAGCGATCGACACGACCGCAAAGACGGCGGACGTCACTATAAAAATCGATCCACGGTGGCGTTCTCGAATCGCCAGCATCAAGATTCAGGGCAACAAAGAGGTATCCAACCGAACGATCATGAAGTCGCTCTCGTTCAAGCCGGGAGGTCTCTACCGCCGCGCCGACGTTCTTGCGAGCCAACGTGCGCTTTACGCGTCAAATCTGTTTCGCAGTGCGGCAATCGCAGTCCCGCAGGCGGATGACTCGCTCAAGCATGTCGTCATCGATCTACAGGAAGCACCACCACACGATGCGCGTTACAGCGCCGGGTTCAATACTGTCGATTTCGTACAGGTCGCGGGCCACTACGCCGATTACAACTGGCTGCGTGGTGCCAAGCGCCTCACCCTCGACGCGACAGTTGGCAACCTGTTTGCGCGTGCGCTCAACGGAAACGGAATATTCTACAATGTAGGCAAGACCGTCGTGGGCGGGTCGGAATCACAGTATCTCGCGCCAACGTACACTGCCAGCGCAGACGTCATATACCCGTGGTTCGGTTCGCCTAACAACGAGGCCGCATTTGGCGTCTTCGCACATCGAAGGAGTGCGCCCGGAATATATGTTGACCGCGGGTACGGCCTGAGTGCGACCTTCACGCGCACAATCACGCCACGCGGACCGCTGAGTCTCAACTATCGGCTCGAAGAGACCAACACGCAGGCCGGCGACGTTTATTTCTGCGTCAACTACGGGATCTGTGATGCACCCACACTCGACGCGCTACGGGCGCGACAACACCTGTCGCCGCTGGCGCTGACATTCTCCGTTGATAGAACAGACAACACATTTGAACCGCGCAACGGTGTTCGTACACAATTCGCTCTGGAACACGCATCATCCTATACACTTTCTGATTTCAGATACAATCGCGGCACAGGCGATTTCGCCGGCTTCATTCCGATAGGGCGACGTTCAGTCATTGGTGGTCATCTCAGGTTGGGGCTCGTCAGCGCCCTTGCCAGCACTTCCGCGGCAGTCGGCGTACGGGAAAGCGGTCTGGATGCCGACAGGATTCTGAATCCGCGCAAGCGGTTTTACGCGGGCGGATCCCAGTCCGTTCGCGGGTACGCCGAGGGACAGCTTGGTCCACGCGTCCTCACGATTTCGGCCGCAAAGTTGCTGGCGAACGATGCGAGCAATCCGGAATGCACCGCGGCGACGATCGTCAAATGCAATCCGAACGGGAACTTCAAGGATCGTGATTTCGACCCGCGACCGCTCGGCGGTAATCGGCTGATCGAGGGCAGCATCGAATATCGGTTCCCGCTATTCGGGCCATTGATCGGCGCAACGTTTGTCGATGCGGCTTATCTTGGCCAGAATACGAGTCCGACTCTTCCAAAGAGCAAAGCTGCTGTGACACCAGGTGTTGGCGTGAGGTACATGTCGCCCGTTGGCCCCGTCCGCATCGATGTCGGCGTCAACCCGACTGCGAGTGAAAAACTGCCCGTTGTCACCGAGGACGTTGCAAACGGCGGGAATGGCCTCGTTACACTCGATACGCCACGCGTGTACTCGCCGAGCCTGCAGAGTGGCGGACTCAATTCCGTCCTTGCGCGTCTGACATTGCACTTATCCATCGGGGAAGCATTCTAGATGAGTAAGCGCACTATCGCCTCGATTTCGGCCGGGGTTATTGTTGCGCTGGCCTTGATCGCAGCAACCGTGTTGTACACGTTTACCCAGACGTCATGGGGCCGCGCAAAAGTAGGCGGCTATGTCATTGGAGCACTTCGGGGTGCAACACACGGTTATGTGTCCGTCGATCGAATAGACGGCAACTTGCTCAATGGCGCGACGATCGTAGGCCTGGTAATTACAGACAGCGCCAGGGCACCATTCGTCAAAGCGGACACGATTCGTGCTCAATACACGCTCAGCGAGCTGATTGGAAAGAAGCTTTACCTTGATAGTGTTCGGATCGTGCATCCCGTAATAGTTCTCAACAGGATGCCGGGAGGTAAGTGGAACTACGACCGGATCTATCCGCGCGACAGCACTCAGCCGCCGTCGCCCCCTGGTTTTCTGTCGTGGATAACATTGCGGAATGTTACAGTAGTGGACGGTCACGTGACATCGCATAGCCCGTGGAGCCCGAGTGCTTCGCTCAGTACAAAGCAGCGTGACAGTGTAATCCGGGTGGCGACAAGCACTATCGGACGGCTGAACCTGAAGCGTGTCGAGGGTGGGTTTCAGAAGACGTCCGATTTCCGCGACATTTATGCCACTTTTCCGCTCATGCGGCTGGAGGATCCAGGCGACAGACGTCAGATAATCGACGTATCAAGCCTTCAAATGACCGCCGAACCGCTCAAGCCGCCGTCGGTCAGGGTGACAGACGCGAAAGGCCGGTTCACCATTCTTGGCGACTCGCTTTACTTCGCCAATGTGACAGGCTTACTACCTGGTTCTCGACTGTCATCAATTACCGGGCGGTATAACTTCGACAGCAACGATCTGAGGCTTCGACTGCGGGCGGATACTGTGGCGACCAACGATCTGCTCTGGATTGATCCTTCCATTCCACAAGACGGCAACGGCAAGCTCGACTTCACGCTGGACTGGGTTGGTCCGACGAGTGATTACCGTGGGATCAACGCATCGCTCGCAGTCGCTGGTGCCACGATGACGGGTGATATCGGCGTGTTTGTAACGGATACGATATCGTTCCACGACACCAACGTTCGTTTAAAGCATCTTGATACTCGTACTATCCAGCAGGTCTTTCCAACAATAGTATCGCCCCGTCAGGGATACCTGAGCGGACGCGTTGCCGCGACAGGTGGTTTTGGCGGGCTCACACTGGACGCCGATGTCGCATTCGAAGATCCGATATCGGGAACGAGCAAGCTGACAGCGGTCGGAACAGTCGGGGCGACGGGAAAAGTCGTGACGACGCGCAATTTGCGTCTGAAGTTTTCACCGCTTCAAGTAGCGCTTGCGCGTGCGGTCGATCCGACGTTGCCTATTGGTGGGACCCTCACCGGAAGCCTTCTACTCGACGGCACTACTGCCACCGGCGTGAGGGCCACTGGCGATCTGGTTCATGATGACACGACTGGCGAGACGCGCATAGTTGGTTCCGGAGTATTCGCTGACAGCCGCAAGGTTCCGCTGGTCAACGCGAACGTGAAGCTCCTTCCTCTCTCGCTTGCGACGGCTGGCCAGTTCGCGCCAAAGGCTGGACTGCGCGGGAGTCTCAGTGGACCGGTAACGATTACAGGTCCGATGTCAAATCTGAGCATTGCCGCAGACCTGACGACGCCGGATGGTGGTTCGGTGACTGTGCACGGCACGATGGACCTGAGTGTCAAGCCACAGTCCTATGATCTTGCCGTGTCGGCGTTACTGTTCGACGCGAGTCAGATCAGCAGCCAGGCACCGAGTACTTCATTGAACGCAAACGTTTCGGCGCGCGGTGCGGGTTTTGATCCTGCGACGCTTACGACAGTTGCGACGGCGAAGGTCACGACCTCGGTGTACGATAGCGTGGCCGTCGATTCTGCAATTATCAAGCTCGCGGCAGCGAATGGGATGCTCGCACTCGACACACTTGCTGCGCGAGTTCCCAACGGATTTGCCGCCGCAGCCGGGACTTTCGGCCTCGTCGCTGGGCAATCAGGTACTCTGCGGTACAACGTCAAGGTTGATTCCTTGAAGGCGCTGGCGCGCATACTCCCTCCGGTTGACACTGGCGTCGTGCGCCCGCGGCCGGCGATCCTTGCACAGCGCGTAACACGCGCGGATTCCGCGCGAGCGCGGGCAGCGCGCGCAACACAGGTGGAGCGGGCGGTGACCGGCAAGGCCATGCCATCATTTCCGGTCGATACGCCCAGCGCGATCCCACGAAGCCAACTGAGCGGATCGATTGCCGCGAACGGAACAGCGACGGGCAACATTCATACTTTTGACATGACGGGATCAGCGACCGGTACCAATCTGGTAGCATTTGGAAGTTCTGTGGGCGCGGTCAGTGCCAATTACACGTGGACCACCGCACTCACACCGCAGTCGCGAGTTGCCGCGCAGGCCAGTGGCGTAAACGTACTCGCGATGGGCTTTGCCCTCGATACTGTGTCGTTCACAGCAAATTATTCGCACCCGAATGGTGATGTAACGCTCAAGATATTCCAGGATTCCAAACGGGCATATAACGCAACCGCGCAGTTTACGCTGGACAAGGATCGTGATGATCTCCGACTGGATCAATTGCGTATGCGGTTCGATACAACGGTGTATGCCAGCACTGGACCATCTACAATTCACTTCAGTCCGACGGGAACGGCGATCGATCATTTCGAAATCAGGAGTCAATCCGGCAGCCGGGTGTTCGTGAATGGGGAAATCCCCGAAAAGGGAGATGTCGACCTGGATGTCAGCATTACTCAGTTCGAGGCTCGTAACATCACGGCACTACTGCAGAGCGATATTCCAGCACATGGATTGTTCTCGGTTGAGGCACGCATGCATGGGACGCGTGCCAATCCGACATTTGCGGGGGCTTTTGGAATCGAGCGGTTCTTCTACAACGACCGGCCAACGCCCGAAATTCACGGGCGCCTCAACTACGCCAATGAGACACTCGAAGGCAACGTAACGGCCGCAGTCGAGGGGATGGAGCCCGCAGTGACCGCGAAGGGGACAGTTCCGATCAATCTGTCTCTGGTCGCTGTCAGTGGCGCCAGAGTTCCGCCGGACCGCGCGATTTCGGCCACGGTGGATGCTGACTCGCTGCCGCTCAACCTGATTCCACAAGTCACGGACGCCATTGCCGATCTCAACGGGCGCGCGCTGGCCAAGTTCAGCATCAAGGGCACGGTCAATAATCCGGATGTGGAGGGCAATGTCACGCTCTGGAACGGCAGTGGACGGGTAGTTCCGTTAGGACTCGTTGTCAGTGATGGCGCGGCCAATATACGACTGGTGAAGGATACGGTAATTGTCGACTCGCTCGTGGTTCGCAGCAATGGGTTGCTCAGACTGAGCGGCGGAGTGGGGATCAAGAACCTCGCCAAGCCCTCGTTCAACCTGCGATTGAATGCCGTGAACGCGCGCGTGATCGACAACGAGACGGGCAACCTCTTCGTCAACGCGACGATCGGCGTGAATGGCCCCTATGACGATCTTGACGTCACCGGATTTGTGCACGTGCGCAGAGGCGTGATATATATCCCCGAAAGCACTGGCAAAAGTCTCGTGGGCGCGGGCGACCCGGCGCTGTACGCGGTGCTGGACACGACCGAGGTCGGAATGCGAGATCTCTTTCCAACAGAGTCGCCGCTGCTGACTAATCTGCGCATGAACGTCGGTATGATGGTCGATCATGATGTATTCGTCCGATCGCAAGAGGCTAACGTTGAAGTGTATACGGATGACCCCTTGCAGATCGGTGTAAACAGGGCGAAGCGGTCGCTCCTTGTCGATGGCGTGCTACTGAGCGACCGGGGCGAGTACCGCTTTCAAAGCCGCACGTTTCAGATCAGGCAGGGAGTCGCGACGTTCATCAATTCGCCGAAGCTCAATCCCACGCTTCAGGTGACCGGCGAATACGATGTGCAGCTCCCAACGCGGGAAGCGTTCGCGATTCAGATTATCATCTCCGGAACGCTGGATTCTCCAAAAATCACACTGACCAGCGACGCTCAACCACCAATATCGCAGACAGATCTCTTGAGTTATCTGGCATTCGGTCGATCGTCGTCGTCGCTCCTGCAGCAGGGTGGGACAGGACTCACGACCGGAGGCAACGTCGTCGGCGCCGGGGCTGCATTTGCGGCAAAGCAGATCGCGGCGGCAGCGGTTGGCGCACTCACTGAGGAAGCGGCGGGTCAGGCAGCCAAGTCACTCGGCGCAGACGTACTCAACATAACGCCCGCAGACGTGTCGCTCGACGCGGGTAGTTTCCTGCGTGCCACTCAGATCGAGTTCGGCAAGTATCTGAGCACGAACACCTTTCTACAACTGCAGGTACGGCCCGATCCGGCTTCACTGCAGCGACCGGGTTTCCAGGTTACCCATCGTTTCAACACCAAGTCCGGTTATCGCATAGACGCGAGCTTTCAGCCTCGATATCTGCTCAAGCAGCCGACGTTATCGACCGATCAGGTTCCGCAGACTACCAGCGCGTTTGGACTGTTTCTGGTTCGTCAGTGGCGTTACTGATGCGCTGATCGGCTGGTTTTTCGACGAGGAACGTCCGCTGCGGTGGTCGCCAAAGTCGTCGCCAAAGTCGTCGCCAAAGTCGTCGCCAAAGTCGTCGCCAAAGTCGTCGGCGCAGTGATCGGTGAAGTCGCGGCGACGGATCGGGCCGCTGGACCGCTCAACGAATTGCGTGCGTCGAGATGCGCACCGTCGTCAATTCCGACTCCCAATCTGTTGAGCAACTCACCACCGAGCCAGCCAGTCAGCCCCAGCAGTGCTGCACCGCCGAACGAGCAAAGTAGCGCGATGGGCGGAGGGCGCAATAACGGTGCGGCGCGTAGCCACCAGCTTGCCGTAAACAGTATGACGACCGTTACACTGGTCAACCCATGCAACCTGGCTATCCGTTTCGCGCGAGTGCGAACCGGTATGGCCAGGTAGTCTATCAGGCCGAAGATCGCCGCAATCACTCCGCCGACGACTCCTGCACCAATCATAAAGAACGCTACAGTGGACCACATCACTTCGCCTTTTACAACGTACACTGCGTCAAATAATGAAGCCGTACAAAGCAACCCCATCGGAAACGCAACGACGATCTGGTGAACGGGGTGACCCAGGAATTTTGTCTTACTTTCCACTTTGGTTCTCCGGTCGGAAGTCGCGCACTATTGCACTACTACAACACCACTCATGCTCAGACCGTGAATTGTGCAGTGATAGTTGTACGTGCCGGCGGTCGGAAACTGAACAACCTGAGTGCCGCTTGCAAAGTCAGGGACGTTTGCAGGTGACCCAACGGTGGTAAACGTTACGTTGTGGGTTGTGCCGGAGACGTTTTTATACGTGACACTTGCTCCCACGGCCACCGTGATCTGGGCAGGATTGAACTGATTACCGGAAACGAGGCACACGGTTCCTGAGCCTGGCACGCATGATGGCGGCGGCGATCCGTTACCACCCCCCGAACCGTTACCGCCGCCGTAGTTTGGCCCGGTTGCGCTTGACCCGCATGCAGCAATCAGCATGAAGCTCGCGAGACTAACAACCTTTAGAATATTCATGCTTGGAACGTCGCGTCCGGCTACTGGCTGCACCAGTGCCTTGCGGCGAAGCGTTTCCGGTCTGCGGTGAATGCCGGCTTTAGACGGTTAACGACCTGAGGAATTCTCCAACGACAGCGCGGTAGCTCCGGCCTGAAGGCAGTCGTGTACCGTCCATCAACGTGATCCGGTAGTTTCCCTGTGCATTCGGAAATACTTCCCGGATCCTGCTGGTATTTACAATTGCGGATCGGTGAACCCGCATGAACGGCGCGGGAAGTCGACTGTGGAAAGACCCGAGAGTTCCGCGTACCAGATGCGACGTTTTACCAGTATGGATGCGCACATAATCATCAAGCGCTTCGACCCAATCTATAGAATCCATCGATACAAGCACATGCTTGCCGTCAACTCGGATCGCGAGTCGATCGCTTCTCTGGGTAGCCGCAATGTCATCCACGAACTGCCGGAATCGCGCGGTGTGCGCAGCGCTTGCTGTTGCAGTCACACGCGTCTTCGCAAGAAGAACGGACCGCAACAGCCGGTCCCTGGCCACAGGTTTCAGCACGTAATCAATGGCGTGGACGTCAAAAGCCTTAATCGCATACGAGTCATAGGCCGTTACGAAGATCACCATAGGCAGGTGTTCCGGATCCAATTGTGCGATAACATTGAAGCCGTCGACCTCCGGCATCTGTACATCGAGCAATACGAGATCCGGAGACAAATCGCCAATCATCTGAATCGCTTCGCTGCCGTTGGCGGCCTCACCAATGACATCAACATCACTATCCGCTTCGAGAATCGCGCGCAAGTGCCTGCGCGCGAGCGGCTCGTCGTCCGCAATCAATACCTTGAGCGACGCTGCGGTGTGCTTCGAACTCTGAGTCTTCATGCCTGCACCATTGCAAGTTTGGAGATGTGGTAGGGAATTCGCATCGACACTCGAAATCCGCCCGTGTCCGGACTCTCGATTTCGAATGCGTGGTTCGAGCCGTACAAATACTTCAACCGGGCGCGGGCGTTTCCGATTCCGATTCGCTCGTCGATCGCGAGTACGGGCTTCCCATTCAACCCGGGACCATCGTCCAGGACTTCCAGTGCAACGCAGTCCCCGTCACGCCACGCGCGCACCCTGATCAACGTACGCCTTGCACTGACGCCAAGACTGTACTGTATGGAATTCTCCACCAATGGCTGAAGAATCAGAGCCGGCACAAGCGAATCGCCAACCGATTCATCTACGTCCGTGCGGAAGATCAACCGATCGGCGAACCTGATGCGTTGAATCGCGGTATAGCAGTCC
>JBDTAW010000078.1:0-5137 GCA_039924445.1 Gemmatimonadaceae bacterium | reverse complement strand
TAATACGCCGCCGGCCCGTGCTTTCTCAGGAAGTGCTTGTCGAGCAACTCGACAGGAATCGGCGCAGCCTCTGCATTCAGCGCGATCGTGCCGTACGCCATAAACGCGACTTCCTCGAGCAGATCGGCGATCTCAACCGCAGCACTCACCGTCTCTCCCCAGCAGAAACTCGCGTGTCCAGCCACAAGTACGGCCGGCATCCGCAGCGGATCGAGCCCCTCGAACCGACGCACGATCTCGCGACCGGTGTTCGCTTCGTACTCCGTTTCGATATCCTCAGCTTTCAGATGGGCCGTGACCGGTACCGAGCCATGAAAATAGTCGGCGTGTGTCGTACCAAAACACGGAATCTCACGCTGCGATTGCGCCCAGAGAGTTGCATAACGCGAATGCGTGTGTACGACCCCGCCGATCTTCTCGAAAGCACGATACAACTCGATATGTGTCGCCAGATCCGATGACGGACGAAGTGCTCCCTCGACGATCTCCCCGTCAAGATCAACGATCACCATATCAGCCGGTGTCATCGCCGCATACGGCACCCCGCTCGGCTTGATTACCACGAGCCCAGCATCGCGATCGATCGCGCTCGCATTGCCGAATGTGAATCGTGCAAGTCCGCGACTCGCAAGTTCCTTGTTCGCGTTACACACTTCAACCCGCAGCTTCGACACCGCGTCGTTCCCGGCTGTCATACGATGCCTGCCCGCTGCTTCGCGCGCTGAATGATCGCCGCCATCACATCCCGATGCTTGGTGAAGGTATCATCCACCACCTGCAGTGTCGGAATGCTCCTCGGTGACAACGACAAGGTCTCCTCGTTGAAGTGGCCGAACCCGGACTCGTGCACTCCACTGCTGCCACGGCCCGGTGCCGGGCTGCTTAGATGCTGATACGCGTGACTGTACTTCGACCACAGCGGCCCGAGCCCAACCTGAAACATCGGAATGAATCCGTGCAGCGCATCGTACGGCATCTCCCCAACGCACGCGACCTGCGGATACTTCGCGCGCAGATTCTCGACCATGCGTCGCGTTCCTTCGTGCATGTCACCGTTCGTGCTGTTCACATGACCGCCAACAATATCAAGGAAATACGCATCGACATTGTACGTGGATATCATGTCGGCAATGCGCCCTTCGAGATGCTCTCGCCACGCATCCGCGCCGAGGTTCATGTACGCAAGCCAGCCGTCACCATGCCGATCGTTGTTCCAGTCCACCCAGTCGAGATTGTACACGTTTCCGTCGATCTTTCTCGTTACTGCATCCGCAATCTTCGGCCAACTCGGCAGTTTCGTATTCGCTGCATTGGTGCCATACATCGGCATCAGCTTGAACCCGAGCTTGTGACCTTCATCGATCAACCTGCGGAAGCCCGCTTCCCCACCCATGCGATCGGATACTTCATAAGTCGGATAATCCCAGTAGTAGCGACCGTCCCACGCAGGTAGAAACACCAGCACGCGATCACCGGGAATCTGCGTCGCAATCCATCGCAGTATGTCCAGTTGCTTCGCGAAGTCGTTGAACATGTAGCCGGTGTAGTGCATCCCATGCAGCGTCGTCACCATCGCGAGATTGCGCATCCACGCAGGTACATCGGTGCGCGTCTCCCACGATTTCAAACCGAATGCCATTTCGATGTGCTGCATGTGAAGCGCAGTCGCGTCCTGTTCGTTCGCGACGCGACCGAGTCGCCACGTCGGCACAACAACATGCTTGTCCTCGCGCCAGCCATCGTGTTCGTAAACGGCTTCCACCCGATAGCTCGTCTCACCGGGCGCCAGATAGTACCGCTTGGGCCGCATGTGATCGTCCAGTGACGATACGTAAAACACGTCGGTCGGTGTCTGAATCATCAGCAGCGGCGTTGACATGCTCGCACCCGGCCCATTCAGGTCGCCGGCACCGAATGCGTAACCGCCAAGCAATTCGTTGTCGTGGTGATCGTTGAAACCGCCGGCGCCGAGTGAGACCTGACCACGCGGAACACTACGGATGATTGTGGAGACAGATTTGACAGGGCGGTCCATGTCGACCACCGCGTCCCACTCGATCGTCGCACCGTTGCGACGCAGCGACGCCGTCAATCGACCCGGCGCAATTTCCTGTCCACCGGCCCACACAAATCGATCGCACGTTATTGTGAGAGCGTCACCGTTACCGGTTGCCTTCAATGCGGAGCGATCCAGACCGTACGTGTTCTCGCTCGTGAAGACGAGAAAGCCGAAGGCGTAGTCGCCAAAAGCGACCGATGGCTCGGGGAAATCGAAGCTGAATTTCTGGAATCCATTGCCACGCGGCGGAATGAATATCTCGCTCGTCGAAACCAGATCCACGATGGTGCCTGGCGCATAGGTAGCTATCGGGGGGCGGACCCCGGTATTGGCGACAGCGAGGGGATTGGCGATCGACGCACGCAGATGGAGCGCATCCGGGGAGACCAGGGCGCCCGCGCCTACCAGCCCCATCGTCTTCAGCCACTCTCGACGAGAAACGGAATCGCTCACGAGTTCAAACGCCGCATGAAAACCTGCCTCGAATGGTTGTGCGACCCGGCCAGCCCGCGTCATGTTTGGTATACTATATCATGACGCTGTCCCGCCGCAATGTTCTCAAGCTCGGCATCGGTGCCGGAGCTGTCTCACTATTCGACTCCATGACGCTCGGAGTCGCCGGGGCAGAATCCGCTCCCCACGTGAGCGCGCTTCTCAAGTCGCCCAAGCACCAGATTCTCGCGGCGCGACCGCTTCCGCTCAGCGATGTTCGGCTACTCGGCGGCCCGCTCAAGCAGGCGCAGGAGGCGGACATCAAGTACCTGCTCGAGCTCGAGCCCGATCGTATGCTGGCGTACTATCGATCCAACGCGGGGCTCAAGCAGAAAGCCAAACCCTACGGTGGATGGGACGGCGGTGGTCGCAACCTGACTGGCCACATCGCCGGTCACTATCTCTCTGCCATCAGCGCGATGTGGGCCGCAACCGGCGACAAACGATTCAAGGATCGCGCCGATTACATCGTCGGAGAATTCAAGCTGGTGCAGGACAAGCAAGGCGACGGATATCTCTGCGCGCTCGAAGCCGGCAGACAATGTTTCAACACACTCGCAAAAGGCGAGATCAAGGCAGCCGCTTTCGATCTCAATGGACAGTGGTCTCCATGGTACACGGTGCACAAGACATTCGCCGGACTGCGCGATGCATACCGCTTCACCGGAAATGAGACAGCGCTGCATATCGAAACGAAGTACGCAGGTTGGGCAGCGGGAATACTGTCCGGGTTGAGTCAGGCACAGATACAACACATGCTCGATACCGAGTTCGGCGGAATGAACGAAGTTCTTGCAGATCTCTACGCCGACACCGGGGACAAGCGCTGGCTCGATTTGTCGTATGATTTCGAGCAGCCGCTGTTCATCGGGCCGCTGGAACGACATCAGGACGTGTTGAACGGCAAGCACGCAAACACGCAGATCCCAAAGCTCGTAGGTTCGGCCGCGCGGTATTCATATACGCAGGAACCATCCGACCTTCTGGCCGCGTCTTTCTTCTACGATCAGGTTGCACAGCACCACAGTTTCTCCACTGGTGGCGACGGCACAGACGAGTACTTCGGCGCACCCGATCACCTCGGCGCGCGCGTGCACGGACGCACTGCTGAATCGTGCAACGTGTACAACATGCTCAAACTGTCGCGGCAGATGTTCTCCATCACTCCGGACGTTCACTACGCCGATTTTCAGGAGCGCGCGCTGTTCAATCACGCGATGGCATCGATCAATCCGGATAACTCGCGCATGTGCTACATGGTCAACGTCGGACCAGGCGTCACGCATGAATATCAGGACATGTTCGAGGACTTCACCTGCTGCGTCGGCACAGGCATGGAGAATCATGCGCGCGCGGGTGACGGCATGTATTTCGAATCTGGCGACAAACTGTGGGTCAACATCTACGCACCTTCGACCGCAAAGTGGACCGCAGCAGGTGCGCAACTCAGCATGGACACAAATCTCCCTGAAGGCGATACTGCGAAGCTCACGCTCAAGCTGCAGCGACCACGACAGTTCACGCTCGCGATGCGCAAGCCGTACTGGGTCGGCGACGGTTACTCGGTGAAGGTGAACGGTGAAGTCGTCTCTGCAGCAGCTACTGAACCAACGCCGCCGAGCAGTCAGGCCGGTGCGCCGCATCGACCGATGTACAGCTCACCGGTTCCCGTCGGATCGTACGTGGAAGTGAAGCGCGTATGGCACAGCGGCGACGTCATCGAAGTCGCGCTTCCCAAGACGCTTCGACTTGAGCCGACGACCGACATCTCGCAGCGCGTTGCGATAATGTGGGGACCGTTCGTGCTCGCCGGAGATCTTGGCCCCTCACATGAGCGACGCGAGAGTGATGGCGGGAACGGTGAGAACGAAGGAGCGCGCAAGCCTGTGATAGTACCGCTGTTCGTCGCCGCGAACGTCCCGGTGGAGAACTGGGTGAAGCCGGTCGCGGGCGACGCCGGGCGGTTCCGCACCGAAGGCGTTGGACGCGAACCAAACGCCGCCGGACTCGTGCACGAAGTCGATCTCGTCCCCTTCTACCGGCTGCACGACCGCACATACTCCACCTACTGGGATCTTGTTACGCCCGACGAATGGACTGCTCAGCAGGCCGGCTACGTTCGGGACGATGAGCGCGAAAAGAAGCTCGAAGCAGCGACCGTCGGCTTCATAAAACCGGGCGATCGCGCACTCGAACAGTCGTTCGACTACCAGGCCGGCAAGGATATCACACCGCAGCACGTGGTGGGACGGACCGGGCGCGCTGGTCGGAGCTGGTTCTCGTACGCGCTTCCGGTGCAGCCTGGTCACCCGATGGTTTTGCTGGCGACGTATTACACCGCCGACCGACGCACCTCACCCGCGGAGTTCGACATTCTGATCGACGGCCAACAGCTCGCAGAACAGAAAGTCGACCGCACCGATCCCGGTCGTTTTTACGACGTTCGGTATCCCTTGCCTGCGGAGATGGTACAGGGAAAGTCAAAGGTCACGGTGCGGTTTCAGGCGAAGGAAGGAAATCAGATCGCAGCGGTGTTTGGTGTGAGGATGGCGCGGGGGGATGAACTGCCGTGAGGTGTGGCTGGCC
>JBDTAW010000077.1:0-11962 GCA_039924445.1 Gemmatimonadaceae bacterium | reverse complement strand
CGCCAACTCCGCACGCAGTCAACAGCCCACCACCACCGCCGAGTCAGTCGTACCATCACAGCAGCAGCGATCACCGCGGTCACTGATGCGACTGTAGTGCGACAGGATATTGATCGAAAGCAGCCCTCCGGAATTCCGGAGGGCTGCTTGTTTTTTATCGGGTTACGATGTCGTTCGCGGAGTCAGTAGGTGACTCAAGTCCGAGTCGCGGTTTAGTGGACGTATTGGTCAGCAGTAGTCAGTGCGGTATCAATAGCCGCCAATCCACGGCGCAGATCGGCTTCCGAAATGATTAGCGGAGGTGCGATCTGCACGCGATTGGCGTGCGTGAACGGCCAGACACCAGCGGCCTTGCACTCGGCGGTCAGCTTATCCATCGGTGCCGCATCCGCACCTTTCGCGTTGAACGGCACAAACGGCTCGCGCGACTCCTTTGACCGGACGAGCTCAACTGCCCAAAACAACCCACGACCGCGAACCTCGCCAACTGATGGATGTTTATCAACCCAACTGTTGAGCACGGGCGCGACCACACGTTCACCCAAGTCGCGCACACGCTGCAGGATGTTATCCCGCTCGAACACCTGGAATGTCGCGACACCCGCCGCACAGCCCAGCGGATGTCCTGAATACGTGAGGCCGCCGGGAAAGACGCGGTCGTCGAATACGTGAGCAATCGCATCCGATATAATCACGCCGCCAAGCGGTACGTATCCAGAGTTCACACCCTTTGCGAACGTGATCAGGTCGGGCACCACGTCGAATGCGTTGACTGCGAACCATTCACCAATTCGTCCGAAGCCGGCCATGACCTCGTCAGCGATATAGACAATTCCATACTTGTCGCACAGCGCGCGGACCCCAGCAAGGTAGCCGGGAGGTGGAACCAGAATGCCGTTAGTGCCGACGACGGTCTCAATGATGATCGCAGCAATCGTGGTGGAGCCCTCCAGCACAATTACGTTTTCGAGGTGTTCAAGGGCACGCTGAGACTCTTCGATCTCAGTGGTCGCGTGGAACGCCGAGCGGTACAGGTACGGGCCGAAGAAGTGCGCGACCGATCCGTCGCTAGGCTCGTTGGCCCAGCGCCGAGGATCACCAGTGAGTGCGATCGATGTTGCCGTTGCGCCGTGGTACGATCGGTACATCGCCAGAACTTTACGGCGACCAGTCGCAAGGCGCGCCATTCGGACTGCGTGTTCGTTGGCGTCGGTACCGCCGTTGGTGAAGAACACCTTGTTGAGTGTACCAGGCGCCTTCTCGGAGATGAGTCGGGCAAGTTCCCCGCGCACATCGTTTGCGATTGATGGCTGGATTGTCGCGAGCCGGCCGGCCTGTCGCTGTATGGCAGCGACGAGGTCGGGATGCTGGTGCCCGAGGTTCAAGTTCACCAGCTGCGAGGCGAAATCCAGGTAGGCGTTGCCGTCGTAATCCCAGAATGTAGAGCCTGCCGCCGTTGCGATCGGCATTGGATTGATGTTCGCCTGTGCGCTCCACGAATGGAAGACGTGTGCACGATCGTCTGCGCGAACCTGCTGTTCGGCGGCCTCATCCGGTAGCGTGTGCGTCGTGCCAGTTCTGTCTGTATACGTCGTCATGTCAGTTCCGGTGATCTTTAATAGTTGCGCGGGAAACCGAGGTCGATCTGGGACTCAGACGGGTCTGGCCAACGGCTCGTAATCACCTTGCTACGCGTGTAGAAGTTGATCGACTCGGGGCCGTAGATATGGGCGTCGCCGAACAGCGAGTCCTTCCAGCCGCCGAACGAAAACGCGCCAATCGGCGTCGGGATCGGTACGTTGATACCGACCATGCCGGCTTGCACTTCAAACTCGAACTGACGTGCAGCACCACCATCGCGTGTGAATAATGCGGCGCCGTTGCCGTAGGGGTTCTCGTTGATGAGCTTGAGCCCCTCCTCGAATGTGTCAACACGGACGACAGCCAGAACGGGCCCGAAAATCTCGTCGGTATAAACCTTCATATCCGTCTTCACGTTGTCGAGTAGCGTAACACCGATGAAAAACCCATCAGCATTGAAGCGTTGGTCGCTGCCATCAACGACAACCTTTGCACCTTCGGCGGGCGCGTTCTTGACGTAGGAGGCGACCTTATCACGATGTTCGCGCGTGATGAGCGGGCCCATTTGCGTATCGGCGCTGGTACCAGCACCGATTTTGAGCTTGGGAATACGGCTACGGATCGCATCTATGAGAGGCTCCGCGCTGCTGCCAACCGCAACGAGAACGCTCACCGCCATGCACCGCTCGCCTGCAGAACCGTATGCCGCCGAGACCGCGGCATCCGCGGCCGCATCGATATCCGCGTCAGGCAGTACAAGCATGTGGTTCTTCGCACCGCCCAGAGCTTGTACGCGTTTGCCACTGGCACTCGCGCGCTGATAGATTGCGCGCGCGATTGGCGTCGATCCGACGAAGCTGACGGCATCAATGCCTGGCGAATCCAGAATTGCGTCGACGGCAGTCTTGTCGCCGTGTACGACGTTGAACACGCCAGCAGGCACTCCAGCATCCATGAAAATCTTCGCCAGCAACACGGGCGCAGACGGATCCTTCTCGCTCGGTTTCAGTACGACGGTATTACCGCACGCAATCGCGCTGGTGATCATCCACAGCGGAACCATTACCGGGAAGTTGAACGGGGTGATGCAGCCAACGACACCTACCGGCTCGTTCACGTTGTGTACGTCGACCCCGTGTGACACTTGCTGACTGAACTCGCCTTTGAGCAAGTTGATGAGGCCGGATGCGTACTCGACGTTTTCAAGTCCCCTGGCAACTTCGCCAGCCGCATCCGAAAGCACCTTGCCATGCTCGCTGGTAACTAGAGCGGAAAGCTCGTCGGAGCGCTCTGCGAGCAATTGGCGCAGCTGAAAGAAGATGTGTGAACGCTTTGTCAGGGTCGTCGCGCGCCATGCCGGGAACGCCGCGCGAGCTGCGGCGATGGCGGCTTCAACGTCGGCTGTGGAACCATAAATGACATCGTGTTGATGCTCCCCAGTCGCGGGATTGTAGACGGGGCCAGTGCGTTGAGGGGCGCCGAACTCCTCGCCGTTAACAAAGTGTCGAATAAGAGACATACAGAATTACCCTGCATGAACGGGTGATATTGCGCAACGCATCTGAACATCCGGATACCGGTGCCGCGTCGACTATAGTGATAATTATGACGTAATCGGTGGGGTAATGTAAGTGATTGCCGAGTGCCGTGGCGTGGTGTCACCGAGTCGCGCACATACGATCCGCAGGCCGTTCTGCGCGGTCAACTTTGGCACGACAGGGCTCTCGCCCGCACTCACATCGTGGGGAATACACTCGGCGTTGCCGCCTACGATCGTGGAGGGACCGTCGCGCGACGAGTGTTGGTAAATCATTTTCACCTTTCGTACCTTCCAACTCTTGAACACATGTTGTTGATACTATAGATAATGAATGCGGCTGTGTAGCGATGACGGGAGCAGGTGGAATGCGATCTGAAGAGCGCGGGTTGCAAGGATATGATTTTCGATCACATGATCGACCGCGCTAGTTACGTGAAATGCGCCGCTGCGCGCGCAGTCAAAACATGACGCCACTCCAGTCTTCGTCTTTCGGCGCCGTTCCTCCACCTCTCAACGCTTTTGCGGGGGTAGGCTTATCTCTTGCCAAGGGAGCGTATCTACGGTAAGTCTGTCGCATAATACTTATTGACCGAAGCTCTTCCATGCTGAGCATGTAGGGTCTCACGTACACACCGGATGCGCTGAATGAACTCTGCCTTCGTATGGCTCCTGGCATACGCGGTCGCCCAGCTCGCACTGGGTGCGTGGATTGCGCGTCGTGTGCGGACTTCCAGCGACTTCTTCGTGGCTGGGCGCTCGCTCGGTCCTGGGTTGTTGTTCAGTACGATGCTCGCCGCGAACATCGGCGCCGGCTCAACCATTGGTGCGACTGGACTTGGCTATCGCGACGGCATCGCCGCGATGTGGTGGATCCTCTCTGCCGGCATTGGTACTGTGCTTCTCGCGTTTTGGGTCGGGCCGGCCATGCGGCGTGTCGCGGCCGAGCATGATCTTCGCACCGTAGGCGATTACCTTGAGCTGCGCTACGGTATTTCTGTTCGGACCACCATCGCGGTGCTCCTGTGGGTCGGCTCGGTGTTCATACTCGCGGGCCAGCTCATTGCCGTCTCCTGGATCTTGGACGTAGCCGCCGGAGTTCCGAAGACGCTCGGCTGCATCTTCGCGGGGGTGTTGGTTACCGTGTACTTCACGGCTGGCGGCCTCCTGTCATCTGCGTATGTCAATGTGGTGCAGCTCACGGTGAAGCTCGTTGGCTTTGCAATCGCGATTCCGTTCGCGCTGGAAGCGTCCGGCGGATGGCATGCGCTGCGCGCTCTGCAGCCAACGCCAGACTACTGGAATCCGTGGCATAGTGGAGCGTCCGGGCTTGTCTACCTTGCGATGCTCGCTCCCGCGTTTGTTGTTGCACCCGGGCTGCTGCAGAAGATTTACGGTGCCCGCGACGACCGGACTGTGCGCATTGGCGTAGGCCTCACCGCCGCCGCGCTAATGGTATATGCGTGTGTGCCGGTGCTTCTCGGCATGATGGCACGCATACAGTTTCCCGGTCTCGCACAGCCTGAACTGGCGCTGCCGACGCTGCTAATGCAGGGTGTCCCGGCGTTCGTCGGTGCGTTTGGACTTGCCGCTGTGTTCTCCGCCGAGCTGAGTGCTGCCGACGCTGTGCTGTTCACCCTTACTACCTCGCTCTCGCAGGATCTGTACAAGCGATTTGTGAATCCGCAAGCGAGTGATGCGCAGCAGCTTCGCGTGACTCGCCTCACCGCGATGGCTGGCGGCGTGGCGGGCGTCGGGGTTGCGCTCGTTGCGGCAGGCGTAGTGAGCGCGCTCAGCATCTTCTACACGATCATGGGCGTCAGCTTGTTCGTGCCGATCATCGTCGGCTTGTACAATGATCATGCGACGTCTCTCGATGCACTTGCCGCGATCATCGCGGGAATTGGAATAGTCGGCGGATGGGAGCTCTTCTACCACGGTCGCGTGATCGCTAATTTCACGCCAGCGATGGCTGGACTTGCCGGTGCCGTTTTGGCTTTTGTTGTAGTGCATTTCCTGCGGCGCCGCTTCGGTTCGAACGATCCGACTGACCGCGCTGTTCCTTCACTCACGGAGAAGTAGTTCGACATGATCAGCAAAAACATTTTCGATCTTACCGGCAAGGTTGCCGCTGTAATTGGCAGTGCATCCGGCATCGGTGAAGCTGTGGCTCATGGGGCGGCCGCAATGGGCGCCACGGTCGTATGTCTCGACGTCAAGGCGGACGCTGTGGCAGCAGTGGCCAAGAAGATCGGGGGCACGGCGACGTCCGGGCCCCTGGACATTACGGATGCCGAAGCGGTCGAACGCACGATGACGGAGATCAATGCGAAACACGGGCATCTGGACATTGTGATCTCTACGCCGAGCATCAATGTGCGAAAGAAGATGCTCGACTACCTACCGGGCGAAATTGAACGTGTCCTCAACGTCAATATCATCGGCAGTTTCAACGTCCTCCGGGCAGCGGGTCGGATCATGGTTCCACAGGGGAAGGGCAGCATCGTGCTCTTCTCTTCGATCCGTTCACTGGTCGTCGAGCCGGGACAGGCGGTTTACTCCGCGACAAAGGCCGGTATTCTGCAGCTCGCACGTGGTGGAGCGACAGAATTCGGCCCATCCGGCATTCGCGTCAACTGTGTCGGCCCAGGCGTCGTAGAGACACCGCTCACCGCGCCGATCAAGGCCAACGCGGACTGGTATAATGCGTACGCCTCGAAGAACGCGTTCAACAGATGGGCTTCGCCCGAGGAGATGGTGGGACCGACCTTGTTCCTGGCGTCGGATGCCGCGAGCTATGTAAACGGCACCATCATCTTTGCTGACGGCGGCTGGCTGGCTCAGGATGGACGGTTTACCCCGCCAGGCATGTGACGGTAGCACGCTCGTGATGACCGTACCCCATCATACGTATCGCATCGCGGTCATCGCGGGCGACGGCATCGGCAGGGAAGTAATTCCTGCCGGCGTCGATGTGCTGCGCCATGCCGTGCGTGGCGAACCCTGCACGCTCGAGTTCACGGAGTTTCCCTGGGGATGCGACTACTATCTCCAGACAGGCACGATGATGAGCGCCGACGCGCTGGATCGGCTGCAGGATTTCGACGCGATCTACCTGGGCGCGATCGGCGCTCCGGGAGTGCCCGATCACGTTTCGGTGTGGGAACTCATTCTCCCGATCCGGCAACGCTTCGATCAGTATGTGAACCTTCGCCCGATGCGGTTGCTACCAGGCGTCGATGGACCGCTGGCTGGTCGCGAGCCGCAGGAGATCGACATGATCTGTGTCCGCGAGAACTCGGAGGGGGAATATGCCGGGTTCGGCGGACGTGCATTCGTCGGAACTGAGCACGAGATCGCAGAGCAGACCGGCATTTTCACGCGGCGAGGCGTGGACAGGATTGCGCAGTACGCCTTCACTCTCGCCGAACGCAGACCACGCAGACTCCTCGCCAGCGCAACGAAATCGAACGCGCTTCAGCATTCGATGGTGTTGTGGGATGATGCGGTGGACGCGATCGCGAAGAATCACCCTACTGTCGAATGGCGCAAGTATCATGTGGACGCGCTCGCGGCGCGAATGGTGACGCATCCCGAGACACTGGACGTGATCGTCGCGTCCAATCTCTTCGGTGACATACTCAGCGACCTTGGTGCCGCGATCACCGGCAGCCTCGGAATCGCGCCGGGCGCAAATATCAATCCAGAGCGGCATTATCCGTCGATGTTCGAGCCGATCCACGGCTCGGCGCCAGATATCGCGGGGCAAGGGATAGCCAATCCGATCGGTGCTATCTGGGCAGGCGCGCTGATGCTCGACCATCTGGGACTCACTGCAGCACATGATCGCATCATTGACGCGATGACGCGCGTGATGGCGGCAGGAGCAGTACGTACGCCCGATCTTGGCGGGACAGCAACGACACAAGATCTTGGGTCCGCTATCGCGGATGCGATAGGATGACGCGGCGACGAGTTCTTCACGCCGCCGCGCGAAAATCTCACGTTCCGACCAGAGGCATGCAAGGAGCCACGATGAACCAGTTCTTCAAGCAGAATTTCATGTGGTTGTCGGTGCTGTCGCTCTGCATCGGGAGCTCGCTTGCTGCACGTGACGTGTCAGCGCAGCACAATACCAAACGCCAGGTGATTCTTATTTCGATCGATGGCATGACGGCGATCGACTATCTCCAGCCAGACGGCGGACTCAGGATTCCGAACCTGCAAGCACTGGAAGCAAAGGGCTGCAAAGCGGACGGTATGACAGGCATTTTTCCGACTGTCACCTACCCCAGCCATACTGCGATGATCACCGGTGAGCCGTCGTCAGTGCATGGGATCTACACAAATACTCCTCTCGATCCATTTGGGTACGAGAACGGCGGGTGGTATTACTACGCTGACAGGATCAAGTCGCCAACGCTGTGGCAGGTCCTGCGCAAGGCCGGTCTCAAGACGGCAGCGGTATCGTGGCCGGTGACGGTCGGCGCCGGGATCGACTATTTGCTGCCTGAGTATCGTCCCGTGCGTACGCCCGAGGACGTGTCGCTGATGTCGGCTCTTTCAACGCCTGGGTTGTTTAGGGAAATGATCAAACTCGATTCGACTGATTATCCAATGGGTGACGCCTGGCGCATAAAGGCGACCATCAGGATTCTCGACGAGCATCGCCCGGATCTGCTCGCACTCCATCTGTCTGACTTGGACGCCGCCCAGCATCGCTACGGTCCACACACGCCCCAGTCTCATGCCGCGCTGGAAAAGATAGATGCTGAGATCGGGGAAATTCGCGATGCGGTCGCTGCGTCCGGCCGCGAAGCGCAGACGGCTTGGGTCGTTGTTTCTGATCATGGATTCCTTCGGGATTCTATGCTTGTCAATCCCATGGTTGCGTTGCGCGATGCTGGCTTGATCAAAACCAACGCAACGGGGAAGCTGGTAGACTGGAAGGTGTTCATCAACAACGAAGGTGGATCGGCCTTTCTTGAGGCTCGCAACCCGAATGACAGTGCCAGCATTGCGAAAGCGACCGAGATTATGCGTAAGCTTGCTGCTGATCCAGCCAACGGGATCGCGAAAGTCTACACGCCAGAGGACCTGAAGGCGATGCATTCCAATCCGACGGCATTCCTCGCATTGGAGGCAGCCCGCGGCTTTGCGATCGGCAGCGATCTAGAAGGCGCGATCGTTACACCGTCTACGACGGTGGGAAAGCATGGCTACAACCCGGACATTCCGGAGTTGCGGCCAGCGATGATTCTGTCCGGCGCGGGCGTCTATCCGTGCCAGCTGCGAGCAGATGTGAGGATTGTTGATGTGGGGCCGACAGTAGCGGCGTTGCTCGGCGTATCCATGCATGGCGTAGCGGGACGGAACGTCAATACGCCGATTTCGCACTGAGCGAGGATGATATCGTGAGCACATTGCCGACAGGACAGCGAGTCAAGGACATCGATAAGCTCATGGCGGAGGTCGATGCCGCCACGGACGAGATGGTGGAGTTCACGTGCGACATGTTGCGCATCCCAACCGTGAATCCGCCAGGTGATGCATATGTGGAGTGCGCCGAGTTGATCGGCCGGCGGCTTGAGACGTTCGGATTCGCGGTGGACTATCCGATAGCCGAAGGTCGTGCTGAGCACACTGTGTCGCATCCACGCATGAACGTTGTTGGGTTGAAGCAGGGTCGGAGTATGCGTCCGCTGGTGCACATGAATGGACACTTCGATGTTGTGCCGGTTGGAGCTGGATGGACCGTGGATCCGTTTGGTGGCATCGTGCGCGATGGCCGCATCTATGGGCGGGGCTCCTGCGACATGAAGGCGGGGATCACTGCGGCGATATATGCGGCGGAAGCAATTCGTCGGGCTGGGATATCCTTGCATGGATCTATAGAAGTAAGTGGCACGGTTGACGAGGAGAGTGGCGGATTCGCCGGGATGGCCTGGCTCGCGGAGCAGGGCCGAGTGAGCTCGGAGCGCACGGACGCGGTAATTATCACCGAGCCGACGGATACCGATCGTATTTACATAGGGCATCGCGGCGTCTACTGGTTCGAAGTCATGACGCGCGGTCGAATCGCTCATGGGTCGATGCCGTTCTTCGGAGTGAACGCTATCTCGCAGATGGGCCTGGTTCTCGCGGAGATCCAACAGAAGCTGCTCCCCGTCCTCAAGAGTCGTACGACGTCGGTGCCGGTCATGCCACCTGGTGCGCGCCACGCTACGCTCAATATCAATGGTATCGCCGGCGGTCAGCCTGTGGATGGTATGCAGACACCGTGCGTCGCGGATTTGTGCCGCGCGGTATTCGACCGCCGCTTTCTGGCAGAGGAAGATTTCGAGTCGGTGCGAGGAGAAATCGTATCTCTACTCGAGCGGGTGGCGCGCGACTCACCCGAACTTGTGTACGAGCTGCGTGACTTGATGGTCGTTCAGCCCGTACACACTCCGGATGGTTCGACAGTGGTATCCGCTCTTGAGCATTCGATCCAGGCCGTACTCGGTCGGCCGGCCATTCTTGCTGCCAGCCCGGGAACGTACGATCAAAAGCACGTGGATCGGATCGCTGGCGTCCGGAACTGTGTCGCGTACGGTCCTGGCATGCTTGATCTCGCGCATCAACCTGATGAATACTGTGGTATCGACGACCTCGTACACTGTACCAAGGTACTTGCCCTGACTCTGCTCTCACTGACAGGGACCAGCTGAGAGTTGCAGTGCCGTCGGCCTCCGATAGAAAGTTTGCGTCAGCGTTTCTTCCACTTGACAAGTAATTGATAAAGCTTGACATTCGCCACTTACCGCCGATTTAAGGGGCACCGATGAGAAATCGTTTTCGATGGGCCGCGGTCTTCGTTAGTGTGTCACTGATGTCAACAGGGGTATTGTTGGCACAGGCGACCGGCACAGTCACTGGCCGCGTGACCGAGATGGGGACCGGCAGGGCACTGGAGTCCGCTCAAATCTTCGCGAACGATAATCGCGATCGCATAGCCCGCTCGGATGCCAAAGGAGAATATCGGCTGTCCAGCCTGAGTCCGGGGGCTCACACGATCAACATTCGATTGATCGGTTATTCCAACAAGTCGGTGCCTGTCACGGTGACAACGGACGGTACCGTAACCGTCAATGTTCAATTGGTCAGTCAACCACTGGGCCTCGATGCCGTCGTAGTTACCGGCCAGGGCGGTGGGATTTCCAAGCGCCGTATCGCAACGCCTGTTGATGTCATCGGATCGGAGGCGATCGCGGCGTCACCGGCAACGCGGGTTGATGAGCTGTTGCAAACAATGTTGCCGAGTGCACAGATACGCATGACGAGCGGGGACGCAGGCACAACGTCGATCATCCGCACACGCGGAGTGACGTCTGTGAGCAGCAACTCGACGCCAGTCATCTACGTCGACGGCGTGCGAGTCGACAATCTGAATACTATTGCAACACTTGGGCTCAATCTCTCCGGCGTGCGGTCGCAGGGTGCCGCAACGAGTGCCCTCGCTGATCTGCCGCTCGATAACATTGATCGAATTGAGTTCGTGCCGGGTGGTGCTGCTACAACGTTGTACGGCTCTGACGCAGCTAACGGCGTGATCCAGATATTCACCAAGCACGGCAACGCCGGCGCCACGAAAGGGTTCTTCGAGGCTCGCGTCGGTTACGACACGCCGCAGACTCAGTTCCTATTCTTCAAGCGCACGGCGGATCTGATCTACCGGGATGGATTGACCCAGGGATATTCGGCCGGCGTAAACGGTGGCAACGACGCCGTCACGTACAGCACTTCCGGCAACGTCCGCCAAAGCGAGAGTCAGCGCATCTACGGTGATAACCGAGAATTTGGCCTGCAGAACGGCGTGAGTGCCAACTTGGGTTCAAAGGCGAAGTATCAAGGTGCGCTTACGTATAATCAGAGCGACGCACCACGGTTTCGTAATGGCAACTCCGGTGGCTATAACGCGCTCTGGCTGCTCGAGGACGGTCGCGCCTCTGCCTTGGGTTTTAACAACAATATCGACGCCCTGAATACAGCGGATTACTCGAGCCTCAAGTCGTTCATTACAAATGCCGAGGCGTTGCAGAACAATACAGTGTTCACTCGCTCGTGGACTACGTCACAGACGATGTCGTTCGATCCAACTTCATCGATAAAGACTCACGCTACGTTCGGCTTGAACAATCGGTTCAGCAAGGAACAGTCGATTGTAACGAACCGGTTCCTTATCGCCACCAAGTCGTTCCCACCGGGAACGACCAACCAGGGCTCGATTTCCGACTACGAGCGCAACTACACGAGCTTCACGGCCGATGTCGGTCTTCAGCAGACCGCTAGGGTCGGTAGCAACCTGTCTATCATCACCTCTCTCGGCGCACAGCTTTTCCGCAACGATGATGCGCAGGTCCAATACACGGCAACCAACGTGCGAGACGGTGCGCAGACGTTAGCTGGCGCCGGTGTGTCGGCGAGTACCGATGTCGCATACCGGGTTGCGAACTATGGAATCTTCGGGCAGACGAATATCAGTCTCCTGGACCGATATACGATGGAACTGGGTTTGCGTGTCGACAAGAACACCGCATTTGGTGAGAACATTGGCGCGCAGGGCTACCCCAAGATTGGATTGGTCTACTCGCTCGGCGATGAGCCATGGCTCCGTTCGCGAGTTTCCAAGGATGTGCTGTCGGACCTGCGACTCCGGGCAGCATACGGTGTGGCTGGCCAGTTCCCGCAGCCGTTTGCGAATGATCGGACCATCGCGTTCAATTCGTTCAATACGCAGCAGGCTGCGTCGTTCGGTCAACCCGGCGACCTCAATCTCAAGCCAGAGCGGACCGGTACACTGGA
>JBDTAW010000076.1:0-3922 GCA_039924445.1 Gemmatimonadaceae bacterium | reverse complement strand
CGGGTGATGGGGTTCGAACCCACGACATCCAGCTTGGGAAGCTGGCGCTCTACCAACTGAGCTACACCCGCGCTACACCCAAAAAAACCAGAGCCACAGATCGGGATTGAACCGATGACCGCTCGATTACGAATCGAGTGCTCTACCACTGAGCTACTGTGGCATGATCGCACGCACGAACCAAAGTGCGCCGTCCGATCATCAAGAACCAGACTACCAACTGCCTAATGCCCTCGCGCGGACTCGAACCGCGATGCCTTTCAGCACAAGCACCTCAAGCTTGCGTGTCTACCAATTTCACCACGAGGGCGATCCAAACAACACTATCTGGAAGAACATTGCCGGCTTGGGGCCGGGTGAAGCAGGAACATGGATTCCCGCTTTCGCGGGAATGACTGCTGACCTGGATTCCCGCTTCCGCGGGAATGACTGACGATAACGCTTCCTTCATACAAATACGGGGCCGACGGGGGTCGAACCCGCGACCTCTCGAGTGACAGTCGAGTGCTCTAACCAAACTGAGCTACGGCCCCTAAAAACTGCTCTTGAAACTGCTCCGGAAAGTCTCGACTGTCTCCTCCGGACCACACCAACCACAAAGCTTCAATTCTCCCGCAAACCACGCGGGCTCAACAACCTAACCAAAGAACTTCCAACCCTATAGCCCCAAGGGGAATCGAACCCCTCTCTGCACCGTGAAAGGGTGCCGTCCTAACCGATAGACGATGGGGCCTCGGTCACTCCGTCCCGGGAAAGTAGCGCTAACGGGATTCGAACCCGTGTTTGGGCCTTGAGAGGGCCCCGTCCTAGTCCCCTAGACGATAGCGCCGCGAAAAATTCACCGGTTCTTCCGGAGCCTTGCAATATCGCCAATCGCCAGCCCGTCGGTCAACCCGTGCCATCGCAATGCTTTAAGCTTATAATAACTCGGTCCAAGCACCATTCACGGCCTTCCACGAGCCTCAAAGTGCGTGTCGTCACCGTCGGTGGTGGTCCCGCTGGTCTCTACTCTGCCCTCCTCCTCAAGAAGGCAGCGCCCGAGCGCGACATAACGGTGCTCGAACGCAACTCCCGCGGAGACACTTTCGGCTGGGGTGTCGTTTTTTCGGACCAGACGCTCGAAAACTTCCGACATTCCGATGCCGAGTCCTACAATCAGATAACCAGCAACTTTACCCACTGGGACGGCATCGATGTCGTTGTCGGCGAGACCACGATCACTTCGGGTGGACACGGCTTCAGCGGCATCGCACGCCGAACGCTGCTCGACATTCTGGTCAGTCGGGCGACTGAGCTTGGCGTCGATGTCCGCTTCAATTGCAACGTGGCACGTCTTGCAGATATCAACAACATGCCGGATTGCGCCAACCCGGACCTGGTAATCGCCGCAGACGGAGTCAACAGCGCAATCCGACACGAACGTGCATCAGCGTTCCGACCTCATCTCGATCCGCGACCGGCAAGGTTCGTATGGTTTGGGACAACACGACCGTTCGACGCGTTCACTTTTTTCTTCGTCGAGAACGAATTGGGTGTGTTCCAGGCGCACTGCTACCGCTTTGAGCCCGGCCTTTCAACGTTCATCGTTGAATGCGACGAAGCTTCGTGGCGACGTGCGGGGCTTGATCACGCCGACACTGCCGAAACGATTGCGATCTGCGAGCAGATGTTCAGGAAATGGCTTGATGGCCATCATCTGATAAGCAACGCCACTCATCGTGACAAGTCGCCATGGATGAGTTTTGTTCGCGTCACAAACGAGAAGTGGTACGATGATAATGTGGTGTTGATCGGTGACGCGGCTCACACGGCGCACTTCTCGATCGGATCCGGAACCAAGCTCGCAATGGAAGATGCTATTGCACTCTCACGCGCTCTCTCGCAGGCACCAGATCTCCGAAGTGCTTTGCAGAGCTATCAGGGCGAGCGCTCGATAGATGCGCTGCGCTTGCAGAATGCTTCCCGAAATTCCATGAACTGGTTCGAGAACGTCAGACGATACATACATCTTGCACCGGAGCAGTTCGCCTACAGCCTGCTGACGCGCAGCCAGCGAGTCAGCCACGAAAATCTCCGTCTGCGCGATTCCACTTATCTCTCCGGCGTTGAGCGCTGGTTCGCAGCGCAGGCGGCCGCGCAACCGGGGCCGAGCCACGCGCTGCATAGCTCCGCCGTCGTCCCGCCGATGTTTACACCGTACCGCCTGCGCGATATGACCCTCGTGAATCGCATCGCCGTAGCACCCATGGACATGTATCGCTCGGTGGACGGCATTCCAGGTGAATTCCATAACGTTCACATCGGCGCGCGCGCACTTGGCGGGGCCGGTCTGATCTTCACCGAAATGGTTTGTGTCTCACCAGAAGGCAGAATCACCACAGGGTGCGCGGGGATGTATTCCGCAGATCACATGGAAGCGTGGCGGCACATTGCTGACTTTGTGCACGCGGAGAGCAATGCAAAATTCTGCCTTCAACTGGGGCACTCCGGCCGACGTGGGTCGACCCGTCTCCCGTGGGAAGCGGCTAACGCCTCGCTTGAGGAAGACGGATGGGAGACCATCGCCCCATCTGCGGTGCCATATACGGAATCCATGCGCGCACCACGCGAAATGACGCGGAACGACATGGACGTTGTCCGCGAGCAGTTCGTTCGCGCAGTCAAGTACGCGGCGTCCGCAGGGTTCGACATGATCGAGCTTCACTGTGCTCACGGATATCTGCTGTCCAGCTTTATCACCCCTTTGAGCAACCTGCGCGCCGACTGTTACGGGGGTACCCTTGAGAACCGGCTGCGGTTTCCGCTGGAAGTATTTAGCGCGATGCGCGCCGAGTGGCCATCTGAGCGGCCAATGTCGGTGCGTATCTCAGCTACTGACTGGGTTGACGGCGGCGTAGATGGCGCCGAATCGGTCGAGATCGCGCGCGCATTCGTAGCAGCCGGCGCGGACATAATTCACGTGTCGACCGGTGAGACGTCAAGCACCGCACAGCCGGTTTACGGACGAATGTTCCAGACGCCATACAGCGATCGCATTCGAAACGAAGCCGGAGTCCGCACGATCGCGGTGGGCAACATCCTTACACCCGACCAGGTGAATGCAATACTCGCGGCTGGTCGCGCGGATCTTTGCGCGATTGGTCGGCCGCACCTGACCGACCCGAACTGGACAATCCACGCTGCTGCAGAGCTGGGATACACTGACCAATACTGGACAGCATCCTACTTACCCGGGCGGCGTCAATTGGAGCGCGAACTCGAAAAATCACGGAGTACAACATGACGGATTCTCGACGCCGCACGCACGGCGATACGCTCTCCGGGCAGCATGCGGTTGTCACTGGCGGTGGCCACGGTCTTGGCGCAACGATCGTGTCAGCACTTGCCAGTGCGGGTGCAGCGGTGACAATCATGGGGCGCGATCACGCGCGTCTGTCGGACACTGCCGGGCGATTGGCGGATAACAGCGACGCGCAATTGATTCCCGTGGAGTGCGACGTCTCAAATCCGGAATCGGTAGCATCAGCATTCGCGATGGCAACGGAGAGACTTGGCCCGGTGAATATCCTGGTCAACAATGCCGGACAGGCTCGGAGCGCTCCCTTCGCGGAGACATCGCTCGAACTGTGGCAGAACACGATCACGGTGAACCTGACGGGCGCGTTTCTCTGTTCGCAGCGGGTGATCGGTGGCATGGTCTCGTCGCGCAGTGGTCGCATCGTGAACCTTGCATCTACCGCGGCATTGCGCGGTTACGCCACGCTGGCTGCATACTGCGCCTCCAAGCACGGCCTTCTGGGGCTCACGCGATCCATGGCTGCCGAGTTCGCACAATTCCAGGTCACTGTGAACGCGGTGTGTCCGGGCTATACCGAGGGTGGGATGTCGGATCAGGCTGTAAGGGCGATAATGCAGATGCGCA
>JBDTAW010000075.1:0-4018 GCA_039924445.1 Gemmatimonadaceae bacterium | reverse complement strand
GCCTTCCACCCGCAGAGCTGACGACCGGAATCGAACCGGTAACCTGTCGATTACAAATCGACTGCTCCGCCAATTGAGCTACGTCAGCTAGGCGTTTCCACGCAAGCCTGGAAAAATACCCTGTTTCCAGTGCTATAGTCAACGCCTACTGTAGCTTTTTCCAACGAGTACCCTGCGGCCCATCCTCGATCGCGATTCCGCGGCCGGTAAGCTCGTCACGAATAGCGTCGGCAGCGGCAAAATCGCGTCGCTCGCGAGCCGCCCGTCGATCCGCAAGCCGCCCCTCAACGTAGCTCGTCAGTTCGGCGTTCCCTTCCGCGGGCTCGGGCACGATGTCGAGGACGCCATCGACCAACTCAAATGCCTCGCGTGCCCTCGTCAGGGCCGCCTCATCGCTGCCGCCCAGATCCAGCTCAGCGTTGGCACGACGGATAAACCGGAACAGCGCTGCCATCGCCTCTGGAGCGTTCAAATCATCAAACAGTGCCTCGCTGGCTTCGGCGACAAGTTCGTCCGCAGCCACACCCAGTGCAGCCGTCCCGGCCGCTGCCGACCCGAGCCTCTCCGCAAAATCGCCAACCCGCCTGACCCCTTCGATTGAGGCTTCCAGCGCATCCGGTGACAGGTTGAGCTGCTTCCGATAATGCGTCGAAAAGGCGAAATGCCGGAACGCCGCACCCGACACGCCCTGCTCTCGCATGTCCGCAACCGTCGCTACGTTGCCGACGCGCTTGGCCATCTTGGCCCCGTCCGTCAGCAGGAACTGGCCGTGGCACCAGAAACGCGAGAATTCATGCCCCGTTGCAGCTTCGGACTGTGCGATCTCATCCTCATGGTGCGGGAACACCAGATCAATTCCGCCGCAATGCACGTCGAGTGTCTCACCCAGAAATCGCATGGCCATCGCGGAGCATTCGAGGTGCCACCCCGGACGCCCGCGGCCCCACGGTGAATCCCACGCTGCTCCCGACGCCTCGTCCTCCGGTTTTGCGGCCTTCCAAAGCGCAAAATCCTGCGCGTTCTCCTTGGCGTAATCATCCTGAGCCACCCGAGCGCCCGCCCGTATCTCTCGAGTGTCGAGTCGCGACAGTTTCCCGTACGCCGGAAACTTGTCGATTGCGAAGTACACCGATCCGTCCTCAGCTTGATACGCGACGCCACGCGCGACAAGTTTGCCGACCAGCTCGATCATCTCCGGGATGCTCTCCGTCGCTCTGGGATACCGCTCCGCATCCTCGATCCGAAGGTATCGCCTGTCGGAGTGAAAACGCTCGGTGACCGGGATTGTGATGGCGGATATCGATACACCACTCTCCGACGCGCGTCGTATGATCTTGTCATCGACGTCGGTCAGATTCATCACCTGATCAACCTGCCACCCCGCGAGTTTAAAGACGCGACGCATGAGGTCTTCAAACAGAAACGTTCTGAAGTTTCCAACGTGCGCCGGGTTATACACTGTGGGTCCGCACGTGTACATGCGCACAATCTTTCCGTCGGCCGGAGCAAACGGCTCAACCGATTGGGACATGGTGTTGTAAAGACGAACCTTGGGCATTCTACAAAACTAGCAAGGGCACTCCCACACTCTGGATTGGAGCGTCGGGATCAGCGTTTTCTACGATGCAGTTGCAGCGGACCGGACCTTGAATGCCGCCAGGTCCACCGGTCCTCCATCTGCGAGCAATACCCCTCCATCCGGGACAGGAACGCGCAGCAACAGCTGCTGCTTGCGCCCCTGTTTCCGGAAGCCTTTCCCCTCGTAGATGCGGTTGATGAGTATGCGTCGCACGACTACCATCACCATCGCAAGCGTCGGAAGCGCAACGACCAGGCCAAGCGGTCCCAGCAGCCCGCCTACTACAAGTACGGACATGATCGTCAGCACCGGCGGGAGTTCGACTTGCTTCGACATCACCAGTGGTGAGACGAGATTCCCCTCGATCAGGTGCACCACAACTCCCACGCCAAGCACGAGCAAGGCACGAGTTCCACCGTTCGGACCAGCCAGCACAAATGCCGCAGGCAGCGTCGTGCTCAAAAGCGATCCGAAAAACGGGACTATCGCGACCATTCCGGTAAACACGCCAAACGTCAACGCGTAAGGAACGTTCAGAACCCAGAGGAAGAACGATGTCAGTATGGCGAGCACTGTCATCGTCGTCAGCTGGCCCACGATGTACGCGCGCAACGTACTCGCGATATCCCGGAGTATGTCGCGCACCAGATCGCGGTGTCGCGGTGGAAACAATGCAATGAGCCATTCCCGATAGACGCCGGGTTGCAGCGCGAGATAGATGCTCATCACGAACACCGAAAACACGTCGATCAGAATGCCGACAATCGAAAATACGCGCGGAACAACTCCCTGGGCGTAGCTGGTCAGCTGTTCGTACAGCGCGCGAAGGACTTGATGCTGGCCCGTCTGCCAGTACCCGCCCGTACCAGGCAAGCTCAGTACGAACCGGTCGAGCGCAGCTTCCCAACTCGTGATGTATGTTGGCAGCACATCCACGAGTTCCCGCGTCTGACCGACTACGGCGGGTACCAGCAACCAGAACAACCCGACCACAGCGAGCAGTGTAAGCAGTACGCTCGCGGTGAATGCTACCCGCGAAGGTAGCCTTAGTCGCGTCACGAGCTGGTCGCGAACAGCGCCGAGGTACAGCGACAGTATTACTGCGATGAACAGCAGCAGAAAGACATCCACCGTCCGCTGGAACATCCAGAGAACAAGGACTAGCAGCGTTATCGCCGTAATCGTCCCGGCTGTTTTGCCCACGCTAGTACCTACGCCAGCGGAATTGACGCTCAAGTCTCCGACTTGGTCTCGTCGCTGGTGGCAGGTGCCGGAAGCTCGCGAGGAGATTCAGCCTGGACTTCTCCGGCGCCGATCTGTCTGGATGATCCCGCCTGACCGGATCCAACAAGTCCCATCTTCTGCTTGAGCTGTGAGAGCTGCAGATCGGCCGTCGCGTCTCCAGCCGACGACTCGAGTTGCTTGAACTGATTGCTCAGAGCATCGCCAGAGAATTCCTGGTCGATCTCGACGCTGGCCGCGATCTGCCGCTCGTTCTGCTCAATCTTCTCTTCCATCCGGGCGAACGCATCGAACGCCGATTTGTCCGACATCGACGACATCGTCTCCGAAATTCGCTTTTGAGCCTCGGCACGACGCTGCCTTGCAAGAAGCAACGTCTTCTTGCGGTTTGCCTCTTCGATGTTGTCGTTCAGGTCGCGAAGAGAATTCTTGAGGCGGTCTGTCTCCTGCTTGTGCGCTTCCCAGGTCATCTGCATCTGCTGGCCGCGCGAGACGTGCTCATTGCGACGCATCAGCGCCTGTTTGGCAAGCTCGTCGCGCCCTTCCTTCACCGCGAGCATCGCGCGCCGCTCCCACTCCTCGGCTTCGCGCAATTCGCCCATCGTCTGATCTTCCAGACGTTTCTCGTCCGCAATCGCCGCGGCCACCTGCTGCTTGGCCCGAATAAGCTGAGTCCGCATGTCCGCGATGATCTGCGTCAACATCTTTTCCGGCTGTTCGACGGCCGAGATTGCGGCGTTAACGTTTGCGCGGAAGAGTCGCGCTATGCTGTCAAAGATGCCCATGCGTACGGAATGTAAGTGTTGGCCGCAGCCTGCTGCCTGGCCTCAGGGTTTTGCGGCCTTCGCCCGAGGTCCGCGAGAGCCGGTCAAGCTGGAATAATAGTCCTTGCCGTTGGATACAGTTAGTAGACAACCGAAGCGCTCCCGAGAGTTGCAGCCGTCTCTGCCACCGAAGGCCGAAATCAGCGCCGATCGACGTGAAGTCCTTCGAACGATCGTCCGAATGTAAAGCCATCCCATGCGCGATCACTCGATAAATCAAACAGGAGTTTTGTCGCCCTGGCCGGTTTTATGATGAAAGCGTTGCAAAACCCCAACAGCTGGAGGTCCGAGCATGCGAAGCTACAGAGTCGGAGCGCTTGCGAGTGCGATTGCACTCACCGCGCTCTCAATCACGGCGTCAGCACAAGCAGTG
>JBDTAW010000074.1:0-4732 GCA_039924445.1 Gemmatimonadaceae bacterium | reverse complement strand
GTGCGCCGCTCGGTACGGCAAGCGTCACTGTCGAAGGGCTTGGCTCTGTCACGCTCACCCGTGATGACGGGCGGTATTCGCTCGTCATTCCGGCCGCTCGTGCACATGGCCAGCAAGTCACGCTGGTCGCACGGTTGATCGGCTACAAGGCGAAGGCCGCGACGGTTACCCTCGCGGGAAACGTCACTCAGGATTTCGTGCTCGACGTCAATCCGCTTCGTCTCGGTGATGTCATCGTTACGGGCGCTGGAACGACGAGCTCCGTCGAAAAGCTGGGGACGGCTCTGTCGATTGTCGACTCCTCGCTCATCACGAAGTCGCACGAGTCGAACGTGGTCGACGCGCTCGCGGGCAAGACGCCGGGAGTTGCGGTGACCAGCCAGTCCGGTGAACCGGGCGCCGGCGCGTACATTCGCATCCGCGGAATCAAGTCGCTCTCCGGCGATGCGCAGCCGCTGTTTATCGTGGATTGCGTTCCGATCGACAACTCGACGATGACGGCGGAAAATGCGCTGGGAGGCGTTGTGGCGCCGAATCGCGCGGCAGACATCAATCCAAACGATATCGAGAACATCACAATCCTAAAGGGCGCTGCGGCTGCCGCGATCTACGGCGCGCGCGCGGCTGACGGTGTGGTGCTCATCACGACGAAGAGTGGACATGCGGGCGGCACGCACTACAGCCTCGGCTCGAACTATTCGTTCGATGATGTCAACCGCAGGATTCCCCTGCAGAGAAGCTACGGCCAGGGGACCCACGGCAATGCTGCCGTGTGCGCCGGCCCCGGTTGCCGTCTGACGAGCTCCTCGTGGGGCGCGCCGATTCCAGCCGGAACGCAGACATATGACCACTTCGGCGAGCTGTTCGACACTGGCCATTCGTCGGACAATGTGCTTTCCGCATCGGGCGGAAACGACAAGACGGTCTTCTACCTCTCGGCTGGCTACACCGACCAAAAGGGCGATATCGTCGGGCCGAACGATGCGTACAAGCGCACCACCGTTCGCCTGAAGGCCTCGCACCACCTCTTCGATCGCCTCACAGTGGGGGGCAACGTCTCCTACATCGACGGTCGCGGTAATTTCGTTCAGAAGGGTTCGAACGTATCGGGACTGATGTTGGGCGCCATGCGTACGACGCCCGCCTTCAACAACCTTCCGTTCCTCGATACACTCACGCAGACGCAGCGCTCGTACCGCTATCCGCAGCCGAAGATCTTTGATAACACATCCGGCCGTGGTTACGACAACCCGTTCTTCGTGATCTACCAGGACCAAAACACGGGCGAAACGAATCGTGCGATAGGTAATATCAACCTGAACTACGATGCAACGGATTGGCTGAAAATCGACTACACGCTGGGTGCCGATTACTACAATAACCAGCTGCTCGACGGTTTCGCACAGTCGTCGTCCACGTTCGCCACGGGCCAAGTATTTCGCACCGACGGCAACAATCTTCAAATCGATCACAACCTGGTCGCGACGCTTAGCCATACGTTCAGTCCGTCGTTCGCGGGAACATTCACGCTCGGCCAAAACCTCAACTCGCGTCGTTTTCGCCAGACGGATGTGAACGGTCAGTCGCTGATCGCCGCGTCCCCCTTCAATCTGCAGAACACCACGTCGTGGCTGCCGAACGAATTCAAGTCGCTCGTGCACTCCGAGTCGTATTTCGGTCAAGCAACGGCGGACCTGTTCAACCAGCTATACCTGACTGCTGCCCTCCGCAACGATGGCTTCTCGACGTTCGGTGAGAGCAATCCGCGCGCATGGTACCCGAAGGCGAGCGTCGCCTGGACCTTCACGAGTGCATTGGGCAAGACGGATCAGAAGGGAGCCTTCAGCTTCGGCAAGCTCCGCGCAAGCTACGGCGAAACGGGGAAAGAGCCGAACGCGTACTCGACACAGACTGTGCTGGTGCCAGGCGGGCAGTTTCTCACCGGCTTCGGCGATGGACTGAACGCAATTCAGCAGGGCAATGGCGCGCTGTATTCAAACTCGGCGTTTGGCGCAACCGGAGCAGGTGGCGGTGCGCTCGGCAATCCAAACATCCAGCCAGAGCGCGAAAAGGAGTTCGAGGGGGGCGCCGATCTTGGATTCCTCGACCAAAAGGTCGACCTGTCCTTGACGTATTATCGCGACAACTCTGCCAACATCATTCTGCCTGTGCCGATTCCGCTTTCCACTGGATATTCGAATCAGCTTCAGAATGGCGCGAAGCTTCGCAGCACGGGTTACGAAGTTGCTCTGAACGCCCGTCCGATCACCAAGTCTGACTTCTCGTGGGACTTTGGGGTCAACTGGTCCAGGAACAATACGAAGGTTCTGTTCTTAAACGGCGCGACGTTCGTCCAGAATGCTGCGCAGGCAGGTGGCACCTTCGCAGGTGCCGTCGGCTCGGCCACACTCGGCGAAGAGCTCGGACTCCGTGGAGAGGACTTCGTTCGTTGCGGCCGCGGCGTGATCGTCGGCGCCGATAGCATTGATGCGAGTGTTTGTCATGGAGCCCCCAAGAATGCGCTCTACATCGGCGCGGATGGCTTCCCGGTCGAAGACGCAACCGATCGCGTCATCGCCAATCCAGAGCCGCACTGGCTTGGCTCGATTCGTACGACGTTCCGCATTCACAAGTTCCAGTTTTCGGCACTCGTCGATCACAAGCAGGGAGGCGATGTCTGGAACGGAACTCGCGGCGCCCTTTACAACTTCGGCACGCACAAGGACACGGAAATCCGTGGCCAGACGTTCACCTTCGGCAAGGACTATCCGTACCTCTCCGGCGCCGTCGTGGGTCCGGGTGCGGGAACGCCGGTCGTGATCGATCAGGACTGGTTCCAGGGACTCGGCAGCGGCTTTGGCCCTGTCAGCGCCCAATTCATCGAGGACGGAACCTATACCAAGCTGCGCGAAGTCTCCGTTGCCTACACGTTAGACGGGAAGTGGGTGCCGAATCTCATCGGCCTCACGTCCATCGATCTCCGCCTGGCGGGCCGAAATCTGGCCACCTGGACGAAGTACAAGGGAATCGATCCCGAGACAAATCTGACTGGGGGTGTCTTCCAGACCCAGGGCATTGATTACTTCAACAATCCGCAGACCCGCTCGATCGTCGTATCGGTCGGTCTGAACCGCTAAGCGAGGGAGAACTCCACAATGAACAAGTATCTAAAGGGAGCGATCTGCGCGGCGGTCTTGACTGTCGTCGCGTCCGGTTGCAATAATTTTCTCAAGAGCGACAATGTTTCTAAGGATCCGAACAATCCTCTTCAAGCGACGCCCAAGCAGTTCTTCGGCTCTGTTCAGAGTAACCTCTGGCAAATGCAGTCCGGCGATCTCGCGCGACTGACGAGCCTCTGGATGCAGCAGGTCGTGGGAGTTCAACGACAGATGCTGCAAGAGTATCAGTACTCCGGCGTGGTCGAAGGTAGCTTCGACGCCGAGTTCGCGCGTGCGTATCAGGGTGGAGGCAGTCTGGATCTCCGGAAGATCGATTCCATTTCGACGATTTTCGGAGACAGCGTCTTCCTCGGTATCAGCCAGATCGTCGAGGCATGGATGATCGGTACCGACGCGGATATCTGGGGCGACATTCCCTATTCCCAGGCCGACTCGTTCTTCACCTACAAGACGCCCGTGCTGGATCCTCAGCAGCAGGTTTACGCCTCAATTCAAACGCTGCTTTCACAGGGAATCGCGAATCTGCAAACTGGGGCGGGTGTTGGACCTCAGGGAGTGGATCTCGTGTACGGCGGCGATCCGGCCAAGTGGACTGCACTCGCACACACCCTCAAGGCGCGGTTCTACTTGCACACGGCCGAGCAACTCGGGACGCCGGCGTACACGAATGCTCTCGCTGAGGCGAATATGGGCATTTCCTCCAACGATGGCGACTACATCGCGAATTTCTCCGGATCGCAAGCCGCCGAGAGCAATCCGTGGTGGCAGTTCGTCGATCCGAGTGGTCCGACGGGACGTAGCGGCGATCTTATCGGGGGACCATCCTTTCTTTCTGATCTGATGACTTCGCTAGGTGATCCGCGCTTTGCTGACTACTTCGATTTGACTAGCGACAGTACCTCGAGTTTCTCTATTTATCGTGAGAACACGACGTATCCGCAGCCGTACGTGACATACAACGAAAATCTCCTCATCAAGGCAGAAGCACAGCTCCAGACCGGAGCCGCCGGACCCGCCCTCATAACGCTCAATCAGGAACGGGCGGCTTGGGCTACGGCCACGCCTTGGCATCGCGCATACACGCTGCCGCCGATCGGGGCAAGCTCACTGAATGCCATCATGACGGAGAAATACATCGTTCTCTTTCAGAACGTCGAAACGTGGAATGACTACAAGCGCACCTGCATTCCGAATCTCACGCCGGTCAACGGTGGAGATCAAAACGGGGTCATTCCGGGCCGTCTGCTCTATCCTCTCCAGGAGCGTCAGACGAATCCCAATGTTCCGCTGCCGGGCCAGCAGCCGCCTCGCAACTGGAATGACCCGAATCCCTGCCCGGCTCCTTAAGGCAAGGTTGGGCAACTGATTTGGTACCAGCAAATGACCCGGTGGGCCTCACGGCACACCGGGTCGTTTGTTTTCCTTTCCCACTCTTGACGCCCCCACGCGCCAACCCCGAATATTCCCTCATCCATCGATCGAGGAAGTCATGCGCGCTAGGTACCTCGTTCCCGTCCTGTCGGTTTTGTGCGCCTGTTATCAGTCCGTCCCCG
>JBDTAW010000073.1:0-1678 GCA_039924445.1 Gemmatimonadaceae bacterium | reverse complement strand
TTCTGAGGCCGCCGTTCCACCAGGTTGAATAATTCGCGGCGGAGCGCGTCACCACGCCCGGCTTGTGCTCACGATTGAATCTGTCGTGCATGGCCGCACCGATCAGGTCCAGGTCCGTCACGACCATCGGATCGAAGTTGTAGTTGAACGGATCTCTGAACGGCGGCGAGAACATCACAGAACCGGCAGGGCCGGTCTGGTGATGGTTGTACACAATCTGGGGGAACCAGTCCCAGTACAGAACGTGGTTGATGTTCTTCGTCTCCGCCTGGTTCGACATGTAGAAGTCACGGTTGTTGTCGTGGCCCGTGTACTTCTGCCAGAGTCGCGGCACGTTCTCATTACGCTTGAGCGTGTCGGGCTCGCTCATGTACCAGTTGGATACGAGCTGCATGCCGTCCGGATTCGCATGCACGGCGAGAATGATGCAGTCGTTCAGAATGCGTTTCGTCTCCGGATCGTTGCGACTCAGCAGATCGTACACGCTCTGCATCAGCTGCGCTGCACCAAGCACCTCGCTCGCGTGCAGGCCACCATCGATCCACACAACGGCCTTGCCTTCGGCGGCGAGTGCGTGCGCCTGCTCGTCGGTGAGACCCTCTGCATGCGCAAGTCGCGCCGAGATCTCCTTGTATCGATCCAGGTGCTTCATGTTCTCCGGCGACGATATGATCGCCATGAGCTGCGTGCGCCCCTCTTCGGTCTTCCCGATGTCCACCAGTTTCATCCGATCCGACTCACCCGCCAGCTTGTGCCAGTACGCCGAGAACTGATCGTAGTTCGCCAGCCAGTAGTCGTCGCCGATGTTATGGCCGAACTGCTGCTTCGGCGTCGTTATCGACGCGTTCGGCTGCTGGGCAACGAGCGACAAGGGCTGGAGCAGCCCTGCAACCGTTGCAAAGGTGAGCGTGGCGCCGAAGCTGAATCGGCGCAGGTGGTGAGTCGTTCTATTTGGCATCAGCATCGCGGGCAGAGGGACAGTCTTGGCGGTCTAGCGCCACAGCAAGTTTACGTAAAGCCGGCTCCGTCCGCTGGGATTTGGCCGTACGTGCTATGGCTGCGATTGCCTTTCACCGACCGCTTAGCGCGTGTGCCGAAACCCTTGACAGAGCACGGCCGACGCCCCGTCAGCCTGGCAGTGGCTCGTCGAGACAGGCTCCGATTCGCCGTTCGAACCAGCCCGGGACGTGGCGCTCGCGTACTGCACGCGATTGGCGTTCCCCCATCGTGCGCGCGTCCCCCGGACATCGATATGCGCGAATGGGCCGCTCGGTCCCATCTCTCTGTAAAGCCCCAATCCGCCCGCAAGCTCCGGATGTGCACGCTCCACCCTGTCCACTGCCGCCTCGATTACACGCACATCCGCAACATCAACCCGACCGTCGTGATTCAGATCGTCCATACGACCAGGAGTATCAGTATCGACAATCATGTCGACAGCATCCCCGTACTGGTGGCGACTCTCGCGTGCGCGACCACTCGCATCGCCCAGCGCGAAGTTGTATGTGGGCGTGCGAAAGCCGGACAGGATCTTTACGCTTCCCGTGGCGACCCCGTGCATCTCAAGATCCTGCAGCACCAACTCTATCTTGTCGAGGAGTGCTTCGCGAAGAACTATGTATTTGGGGAACGGTGCGCCGTCATGAGTGACGAAGTCGCCCAGCGTGAGATGATCCGA
>JBDTAW010000072.1:0-20169 GCA_039924445.1 Gemmatimonadaceae bacterium | reverse complement strand
CCCGTGGTGATTTGCCGCCTATTGCAGCCACGTTAAACAAATCGCTAAAAAGCATGTAGCCCGCGGCCTGCCGCGGGCTTTGTGTTTTCCAGAGACCAAGTTGTCGATTTGATTGACGTGTTGCTCGATGTGCTGTCTGTCATGGCGCGGGACAGTTTTGCGAACCGCAAACGAACAAGAGCGATCAATCCATGACTGCAATCGAAGCTGCGAAACCCGCAGGTTTCCGGAGCGCCCCATCTGATGCTTCACCTGGAACACCGGTGACATTTCCCGGGGGCGTGGAGGGAGCCCCAGACCGAACGCAACTCCGGCCGCGCGCGCTTCGCTGCAAACTCTGTGGCGCCGCGTTCGCTGCCGCACCGACTGCGATCTGCGAGGAGTGCCTCGGACCGCTCGAAGCTGTCGACGCAGACGCGTCAACACTCCCAAGCCGGGCCGAGATCTCGCGGCGTGCACATTCGATCTGGCGTTACAAGGAGTGGCTCCCGTTTGACGGCGAACCCACGCTTTCACTCGACACCGGGTTTACTCCGCTCGTCGAAGCAACGCGCATCGCTCGCAGACTTGGCGTCGCGCGTTGCTGGATTAAGAACGATTCGGTCTCGCACCCATCCCTCTCGTTCAAGGATCGCGTTGTCGCCTCGGCAATCAATGCGGCCCGCGCGTTCGGTCTGGAGACTATCGGCTGCGCTTCCACCGGGAACCTCGCCAATGCGGTAGCCGCTCAGGCCGCACGCGCAGGAATGGAGTCGTGGATCTTCATTCCCGACTCGCTCGAACGCGGGAAGGTCGCGGCAACTCAGATATTTGGTCCGCACCTCGTACGCGTCCGCGGCAATTATGACGACGTCAATCGATTGTGCTCGATCGTCGCCGATCAGTTCGGCTGGGGTATCGTGAATGTGAACCTGCGCGCCTATTACGGCGAAGGATCCAAGACTATCGCCTTCGAAATCGCCGAGCAGCTAGGGTGGACGCTTCCGAGCGCTGTTGTCGCTCCAATGGCTGGCGGCTCACTCATTTCCAAACTCGAGCGCGGTTTTCGCGAATTCACAGACGCCGGATTGGTCTCAGGTCCTCCACCCAGGCTGTACGGCGCTCAGGCATCGGGTTGTTCGCCAATCGTGCAGATGGTTCACGACGGCCGCGACGAGGTCCGGCCGGTGGTGCCGGATACCATCGCACGTTCGATTGCCATCGGGAATCCGGCCGACGGACGGTTCGCGCGGAAGGCAATCACGCGAACCGGCGGCTGGGCTGCCGCCGTTAGCGATACTGACTTGATTGAAGGTATCAAAATACTCGCCGCAGATACTGGTATCTTCACGGAGACGGCCGGTGGGGCGACGGTTGCGGCTGCTCTGGCACTGGCGCGGGAGGGGCGTTTTACCCGTGACGATGAGATAGTTATCTGTATCACCGGGAACGGTCTCAAGACGCTCGAGCCGATCGTGGCAACGCTGGACGAGTCGCCGGTAATCGATGCCAAGCTGCGCGAAGTACGAGCTTTGGTGAACGCAGCATGAGTACATCCATTTGCGAGGGTTCTGTCATCTCTTCATCTGCCGGAAGCACTCAACGCGTTGTGTCGGTCAGCGTCCCGGCTTCGACGTCAAACCTGGGCGCCGGATTCGACGCTGTCGGCATGGCGATTGGACGATGGTTGCACGCGACCGCTCGCGTTACCGGCTCGTCCCGCGCAGTGTCAATCAAGCGCGCCGGAACTCTCGCCAGTCTCGATTTGCCAGACGAAACCGATCTGATATGGCGTGGTTTTATCGCAGCTTGTGTAGCGCTTCGGGTCACTCCGCCAATTGGAATCGAGATCGAGGCCAACTCTGATATCCCGGTGGCGCGTGGGCTGGGTTCATCAGCAGCGGCGATCGTTGCGGGTGTGCTGCTGGCGAATGCGTTGCTCGATGGCGAACTGGATAACGCCGCCGTTATTGATATTGCGTCGGCACTGGAAGGACATCCTGACAACGTTGCGCCCGCTGTACTCGGTGGCGCAGTGCTCTGCCTCCCGAGCATCGGACATCATTCGAATTCCGTGCCCCTCACTGTACATCCGTCGTTGAGGTTCGTCTTCATCGTCCCTGATTTCGAGGTCCGAACGGAAGTTGCGCGCGCTGTGCTACCCGCCAAGCTGGATTTCGCGACTTCGGTTAGCGCAGCCGCGCGCGCTGCTGCGCTCGTCATCGGTCTTCAGGGTGGTGACGCGACCGTTCTTGAGCCAGCACTCGATGATGTTCTTCACGTCCCCTTCAGGCGCTCGCTCGTGAAGGGATATGACGCCGTTACAGAAGCCGCTGTCTCTAATGGCGCAATCGGCGCGACGTTGAGCGGCTCGGGATCGACGATCGTCGCAATTGTCAATCGTGGCCGTCAAGCCGCTGTTGGCAAAGCCGCGGTCGCGGCGTGGCGCGCCATCGATGTCGCCGCATTCGCGTTTTCGACTGCACCAGAGTTGCACGGTGCGATAACCGGTGGGCCAACGAATCAGCGTCAATTTCCAATATTCTGAAAAATCATTCGGAGCAAAATCAAATGGCAACCACAGTCACTCTTCCAGCCGTGCTCGCACGACTCGCAGATGGAAACAAGGAAATCTCAGCAGATGGCGCTACGGTAGGCGATGTCGTAAATGCGATTTCGGCTCGGTATCCGTCTCTTGCCACTCGCATTCGTGACGCTGCAGGGCAACCCTATCCGTTCGTCGTGTATTACCTGAATGACGAGGACATTCGACTTGGTAACGGATTCGACTCGTCGGTTGCGGATGGCGATGACCTGACTCTTGTACCAGCAATTGCTGGTGGATGACGACGATGACACTTACAGCAGCGCGCAATCAGAACTCAGCTCTCTCTCTGCCTGCGCTGGATGCGGACGAAACGCTCAGGTATTCGCGACATCTCCTCCTGGACGAAGTCGGCATCGATGGCCAGCGGCGCATCAAGAACGCCCGCGTGTTGCTCATCGGTGCGGGCGGACTCGGCTCACCAGCTGCGCTGTATCTCGCTGCAGCAGGAGTTGGTACACTCGGTCTCGTCGACTTCGACGTCGTCGACGCGAGCAACCTGCAACGGCAACTCCTGCACGGTACCGCTGATGTCGGGCGGTCCAAGATCGACTCTGCACGCGATCGGATCAGACAGGTCAATCCGCACGTGCACCTGGAAGCCTTCGATACAAAGTTCGAACGTGAGAACGCGCTCGAAATTCTCCGTGACTTCGACATCGTTCTCGACGGAACCGACAATTTCGCCACTCGGTATCTGACCAACGACGCTGCTGTGCTGCTCGGCAAGCCTAATTCCTTCGGCTGCATCTTCCGGTTCGAGGGCCAGGCGTCAGTATTCGGCGCGCCAGACGGCCCATGCTATAGATGCCTGTTTCGCGAGCCACCCCCGGCTGGTCTCGTTCCAAATTGTTCGGAAGCGGGCGTCCTCGGCGTCCTCCCCGGGCTCGTAGGAACAATTCAGGCCATCGAGACACTGAAGCTGATTCTGGGCATTGGTGATCCACTGATCGGACGGTTGCTGCTCATTGAAACACTCGGGATGAACTTTCGTACGATTGCGGTGCGCAAGGATCCCACTTGCCCATCATGCGGCGATCCCGCTCACGGGGGCGGGACGATTCGAGACCTCGAAAACCGGGCGACTGACTACTCCGAGGCGACTTGTGGGGTAACGGCAACTGGCACAAATGAGGCAGAGCCAGTTATCCGTCACATCACAGCCGTGGAACTCGCGGGGCGAATGGCGCGCGGTGATGACTTCGATCTGATCGACGTGCGAGAACCAGCGGAGTGGGAGATCGCGCGAATCCAGGGGGCACGTCTGGTGCCGCTCGCAACCGTACTGCAGGCGAGCGAGAGTTGGGATCGTAGTCGCGAAGTCGTGCTCTTCTGCAAAGCTGGAGTCCGCAGCCTGAATGCCGCTCAGCAACTCACCGACCGGGGATTCACTCGCGTCACCAACGTACTGGGCGGAATTACGAGTTGGACAACAGATGTCGATCCATCGCTGAGGCGTTACTAGCGCCGTCCGCGTTTGAAAATGGCGCGCGATTGCACTGACACGAGGGCCGCCAGCCAGCATATTTGAGCGAATGTGTTCCCGCGGAAAAATGATCACGTACAGATCCGATTCGAACGGATGTTCGAAATGAGGTATCCGTTTGTCATCGTGATCATAGGCGTGTCGCAACTGATCCTGCTGACACTTGCCCTGGTTTTGCAGTATTCCCGGCGATCACGGCTCCGCACTGCTGGTGGAGCGGGGGGTTCGACGTCGGGCGGGGGCGCGCGCCGGCTGCTGTTCGGCGAGCTCGCTGCGGCGGATGTACTGACGGCGCTCCGCAAGGCTTCTGGCGCGGATACCGCGCAGGCGCTGGTGGCGCTCGGACTGGAGCGGGTTCGTGCGAGTGAACGCAACGCTCTGATTGCGATGTTGCACAAGGAGCCCTGGGTTCGAAGATCTCTTACCGGCGCTTACTCGATGCTGTGGTGGAAGCGACTTGCCGCAGCCCGGACTCTGTCGTTCATCGCGACAGCCGAAGACCGTCGGACGATTCTCGATCTGTTATCGGATCGACATCCGGCGGTGCAGAGCGCGGCAACGGCATCTCTCAATCAGTACGGCGATCGCGAATTGCTGATCCGCGTCATTGACGGACTCTCCCTCGCATCTCCAGCAGTGCGCACCTACCAGCTTGGGGTGCTCTCCACGTATTCGATGCTGGTGGGCCCGATGCTTCTGGACCGGATCCGCGCAGACGCACCCCCCCACAAGCTTTACGCTTATATCCACGCAGCGGCGGAACTCAACGATCCGGAGTGCATGGCGCGTGTGGCGGAGCTTTCAACGCATCCGCATCCGGAAGTGCGCGTTGCTGTCGCTCGCGTATTGCGTAGCAGCCCGGGTGATGCAGTGCACGTGAAGCTTCTGTCGATGTTGCGGGATCCGGACTGGCGTGTGCGCGCTCAGGCGGCCCGCGGACTGTCAAACATTCGCGACGACCGGACGGTGAAGGAGCTTGCGCGCGCACTTACCGATCCGAATTGGTGGGTTCGTTTTCGCGCCGGTCTCGGGCTTGCGGCCATGGGCGACGGGGGTCGTGCAGCTCTCGCCGAAGCGCTGACGAACACAGATCGGTACGCGCGCGACATGGCAACACTGGTGATTGGATTGTCCGAAGCGAGCGTCGCGGAGTTATCCGCAGGATGACCACTGGTACCGCCCTGACGGCAGTGATGATGACGATCATGATTTTCTTTCTCATCATCAATTCGTTTCAAGCCGTTCTCCTGATGTTTTCCGTGCCGGAACTCTGGTCGCACTGGCAACTTGCCGACGACCAGTACTTCCACACGCTCGTTGGATCGGAGTCGCTGCCGCCAGTTTCAGTGGTCTCCGTGCTTGCTGCGCCGACAGGCGCCGTGGCATTTGCAAGCATGCTTCTTGAATTGAACTACCCGCGTTTCGAGGTGATTCTCGTAGTTGACGGCGAGAAGCAAGATGGATTGCGCGAGCTTGCGGACGAATTCGAACTCTACGAGGTGCCATCCGCGTTCACCGTCAACCTGAAGACAGGTCCGATTCGAGCGTACTACAGGTCGCGGACGAACCCGCGGTTGCTCTGCCTCGACAAACCATCGGGTGCGGGTGGAGACGCAGTCAACGCAGCGCTCAATGCGGCACGTTACCCGCACGCCTTGTTTGCATCGCCGGCAGTCTCGTTTGAATCAGATGCACTGCTTCGCCTCGCACGCCCCTTGCTGCTGGATCGCACTGTGGTATGTGTTGGTGGTGTTTTGCGGCCGAACAATTTCGTAGCCAGCGAAGATGGACTAAACCGCCGCACTGTTCCAGCCGGCTGGACAGTTGGCTGCCAGACGGTCGAATATCTCCGGAACTACATGTTTCAGCGCCTCGGCTGGAATCGCTTAGCCAGCAACATCGTTTTCGCGAGCGGTACCGTACTGTTCAGGCGCGAGGACATATTCGGTGTAGGCGGTTTTGACAGGGAGAGCGAAGAGTCCGGGATCGACGTTGCTGTTCGATTGCATAAATATCTGACTGATATTGGCGTCAACGCCCGGATGCCAGTGATTTCTGATCCGGTTGCCTGGTCCGCACTGCCGACGAAGCTCACGGACGTTGGTGGCGCGCGCAAGCGCTGGATTCACAGTCTCAGGGACAGCCTTTCCAGCAACGTGGCAATGCTGCTCAACCCGGAATATGGTGCGTTCGGCATGCTTGCAATGCCATATCTCTGGCTCGGAATCATTATTGCACCATTGCTTGAGGTCGTGGGCTATGCCGGCCTCGGCATTGGCCTCCTCACGGGTGTGCTGGACGCATCATTTACATGGGCCTACTTGGCCTCCGTGCTCGGATACGGCATACTCCTATCAGTATGGAGTGTCGTGTTCCAGGCAGTTTCCTTTGAGCGGGCCGATCAGACCGGGGCTACCGGTCGCCTTCTGGCCTTTGCGGTGATCGAAGCCCTGGGCTACCGCCAGGTGATGGCATTGTACCGCACCGCTGGCTTTTTCGCTAAACGTCAATCAGAGAATTTCAATGGATAATCATCGCCTCAAGGCGCTTCACGACGCTGGCCAGTCAATCTGGCTCGATTACATAGATCGCACGATACTCCATAATGGAGATCTCGAGCGCCGTCTGACTGACGACGTGCTGACCGGAATGACCTCCAACCCGACGATCTTTCAGAAGGCACTCGCCGAGGGCACGGCGTACGATGATCAATTGCGCGCTGCCCCGAGATCGCTCGACGTCAAACAGCTGTTCGAACTGGTAGAGACACAGGATGTGAGAGATGCGTGCGACATATTCGCCGACGTATATCACAGCACCAAGGGAGCAGACGGCTTTGTATCCATCGAAGTTTCTGCCGATGTCGCCAACGATCTTGCAGCTACAGTGGAGCAGGCGCACAGACTCTGGAAAACAGTCAACCGACCCAATCTGCTCGTGAAGGTTCCTGGGACTGAAGAGGGTGCGAATGCCGTCCGGCAGCTCATCACCGACGGCATCAATGTCAACATCACTCTGTTGTTCGCGGTCAAGGCGCACGAACGCGTGATCGATGCATATCTCGACGGGTTGGAAGCACGAGTGGCGAAGGGTCAGCCGATCGACACGATCTCGTCAGTCGCGAGCTTCTTCGTGAGCCGGGTCGATACCGAAGTGGACAAGCGTCTCGAAGCAATTGGTGGCGACGCACGAAACCTCGAAGGAAAGGCCGCAGTTGCAAATGCAAAAATGGCTTACCAGCTATTTCTGTCGAAGTTCAGCGGTGAGCGTTGGAATGCGCTCAAGGCGAAAGGTGCACGTGTTCAACGCCCACTGTGGGCGAGCACCAGCACGAAGAACGCGGCGTACCGCGATGTGCTTTATGTAGAGACGCTGATCGGGCCGGACACCGTGAATACGATGCCTCCCAAGACGATCGAAGACTTCCGCGATCACGGAATCGTCGCGCGCACTGTTGACGCCAACGTCGATCAGGCGCGCGCTGATCTGGCGGCGATAGAAGAAGCTGGCGTAAGCATCGACGATGTAACAGCCAAGCTCTTACGCGACGGCATCGCAAGTTTCGAGAAGTCCTTCGAGACGTTGAGTGCTGGAATCAAGTCCAAAATCGCGCAGCTTCATCCGAACGGAAAATAATGTCACACATCTGCCGCACAAAAATTGTCTGTACACTCGGTCCGGCAAGTTCTACACTCGAGACGATCACGGCGCTCGCCGAAGCCGGGATGAATGTTGCACGACTGAATTTTTCTCACGGAACACACGCGGACCATGCGGAACGCATCCGGATGATCCGCTCGGTTGCGAAGAATATGGGCAAGCCGATTGCCATCCTCGGCGACCTTCAGGGACCGCGAATCAGGATTGGCGAGCTACCGCTCAGTATTTCGCTTCAACCTGGTGACGACGTTACACTGGTGCACGAGAACGAGGGGATCGGCGGAGAAATCCCTGTCACCTACTCGGAGCTCGCGAATGATGTGAAGGTCGGCGACCGCATCCTGGTTGATGATGGCCTGATCGAACTGGTTGCGCTCGATGTGCAGGCGCCGCGCGTTCATGCTCGCGTCATTCACGGTGGCTTGCTGCGAAGTCACAAAGGGCTCAATCTCCCCGGTGTTCAGGTATCCGCGCCGTCGCTGACTGACAAGGACATAGCTGATGTCGAATTCGCGGTCGCGCACGATCTCGAATACCTGGCGCTGAGCTTCGTTCGGCGCGCGGAGGACATCACATCGCTCCGTGCACTGCTACCCGCCCGGATCGGAATTGTAGCCAAGATAGAAAAAGATGCAGCACTGGCCAACATCGAATCCATCATCCGCACCGCGGACGCCGTAATGGTCGCTCGCGGTGATCTTGGTGTGGAGCTTCCGTTCGAGGAAGTTCCGGTTGCACAGAAGAAGATAATCGCGCTCGCAAATCGAATTGGCAAGCCGGTAATTACGGCAACGCAGATGCTCGAGTCCATGATTTCGAATCCGCGTCCAACTCGCGCCGAAGCGAGCGACGTAGCGAACGCGATTCTCGACGGTACCGATGCTGTGATGCTGTCAGCCGAGACCGCAGCGGGAGCGTACCCGCGCCTTGCAGTCGAGGCGATGCGCCGGATAATCGCTGAGATCGAGCAGCATCCGCCCTTACGACAGTTCTTCGATCCGCATGAGCCGCCTTTGGGAATAGTTACAACGGAAGTCGCGATCGCTGCCGCTACCGTGGCTGCCGTGAAGATGCTGGGAGCCCCGCTCGTTGTCGTGATCACCAAGAGCGGGTTTTCAGCGCGCATCGTGTCGTCACACCGGCCGCCGGTACCCATCCTGGCGCTTACAGATAACGAACGAACGCGCAATCAGTTGGCGCTGATATGGGGTGTGATTCCCCATGTCGCAGACTCACGTTCGACGTACACAGAGATGGCCGATGTCGGCAAGGTTGTCGTGCGCGAACTCGGGCTCGCTGCCCCAGGCGACCGAGTCATATTCACGGCTGGCCATCCCTTCGGCATACCAGGCACCACCAACCTGCTTAAAGTGGAGGTCGTGTGAGTCCGCTCACACTGGCCAGCGCCGTGTCCGGGTGACACGTCTGTGAAACTGACCTTCCTCGGCACGGGCACGAGCTTCGGGGTACCGCAGATCGGATGTGGTTGCGCTGTGTGTAAATCGTCCGACCCAAGAGACAAGCGGAGCAGGGTGGGCGCAATCGTCGAGACTGATGCTGGAACACGCCTCCTCATCGATACCCCGCCGGAGCTCCGACTTCAACTTATCGCCAATGACGTCGATCGCGTCGACGCGATCCTTTTTACGCATGACCACGCGGATCATACGCACGGCCTGGACGACATCCGGGCGCTCACCAATCGCCGCGCCGGGCCGCTGACGATGTACGGTGCAGCGGACACGATGGCGCGGTTGGCGCACCGATTTGCCTACATTTTCGACGACTCTATGACCGTCCTGCCCGGCACCACGAAGCCGGAAGGCAGAGTCGAACGGCTTGTTTCGGGCGTCCCGGTACGGATCGGCGATGCGGATGTGACTCCGGTGGCGCTGCCGCACGGCCGTGTCACGGTTTTTGCATATCGTATAGGCGATCTGGCATACGTCACCGACGCGAAAAGCATCCCTCAGGAAGCGATCGAAGTTTTTCGTGGCGCAAAAGTGCTCGTCATCAACGCGCTATTTCGTACGCAACATCCCAGTCACTTGAGTTTGCCGGAAGCCATCAGCGTGGCGCGCGAAATCGGCGCGGAGCGCACGTACCTGACGCATTTGACGCATGACAATTTCCACGCGGACCTCGAAGCTGAACTTCCCCGCGACATCCGGCCCGCCTTTGACGGGCTAACGGTACGCATATGATCAAAATTGATTTTACCAACATGATGGCGAGCGCCGTTGAGAACGGCATCACGGACGCCGAGTGGCAGGATGCGCAGGGTGCGTTCGGCGCCGTGCACAAGAATGTGGCGACTCAGCGTAGTGAGGGAATCGCCGATTTCATGAACCTTCCGCGCAACGCTCCATTGCTGCAACAGTCAATCGACTTTGCTGCGCGCGTGCGCGGGCGGTACGCCGACGTTGTCATTCTCGGAATCGGCGGTTCCGCGCTGGGGCCGATCGCGCTCAAGACTGCACTGTGCAGTTCCGGCTGGAATGAACTGACGCCGGAGGGACGTGCCGGGGCACCCCGCCTGCACGTGCTCGACAATATCGATCCCGTTACGATTGTCGCTCTGCTGAATCGTCTGAAGCTCGACAGAACGCTGTTCATCGTCACGTCGAAATCTGGCGGGACGGCAGAAACGATGTCGCAGTTTCTCATCGTGCATGATAGGGTAACCGCCGCAGGCCTCGCGGTCGCGGAGCATTTCGTCTTTGTCACCGATCCAAAGAATGGCGCACTGCGAACGCTGGCCCAGGAACTCGCAGTACCCGCGCTCGAAATTCCACCCGGTGTTGGTGGGCGTTACAGTGTCCTCACCCCAGTCGGAACGCTCCCCGCAGCTCTGCTCGGCATCGACGTCGGCGAACTTCTCGCCGGCGCCGGCGAGATGCTCGATAAATGCGAAACGATTGAGCTTGGAGACAACCCGGCCGGCATCATCGGTTCGCTTTTCTACATGAGCGACGTAAGACACGGTCGCGTAGTAGACGTGCTCATGCCGTACGCCGATCCGCTGCGTGACTTCGCCGCCTGGTTCGTGCAGCTCTGGGCCGAGTCGCTCGGGAAGCACCGCACGGACGGAAAATCGGTCGGCAGTACGCCGCTACCAGCAGTTGGCTCTACCGACCAACACAGTCAGGTGCAATCGTTCATGGAAGGACCGGCGAACAAGGTAGTCGCGTTTATCGCCGTCGAAGACCACGGACCCGACATTGTCATTCCCACAGCGTTTCAACACGTGAACGAGTTGGGCTACCTTGGAGGCCATTCGCTCAGCGAACTGCTCAATATCGAGCAACGCGCAACCGCCGGTGCGCTTGCCAAGCGAGGGCGTGCAAATCTCACGATTCACATCGAGCAGGTCGATGCACGCCACGTCGGCGGGCTCATGATGATGCTCGAAATCGCGACCGCCTACGCAGGGCAGATGTACGGCGTGAATGCGTTCAACCAGCCGGGCGTGGAGCTCGGCAAACAGTTCGCCTACGCCCTGCTCGGTCGACCCGGTGCCGAAGCGGCCAAGGCGCAATGGGATGCATTGCCCAAGCCCGACCCGCGTTGGACGCAGGGCGGCTAAATTGAAACCATGACTAAGACTAAATCCGAACAACTGTTCGAAGGCGCAGTCGTCGTAAAGGACGGCTCTGTCACAGTTACTGATGCCGCGCGCATCACCGGCGCTCAACTCGACACCGTGGTTCGCCAGGCGGTATTTGGGAGCGACGACCAGAAGGCGGACGCACGTTGGCTGATCTGGGAGATTGCGCAGGCGATGGGCATCCATCCGGCGTCGATACACGATCTGTATATCGCCCGTGGAAAGGGTGCATACAGCGATGTGACGGTACCGGCGATCAACGTTCGCGGAATGTCTTACGATACTGCGCGCGCGATCTTTCGCACGGCCAACAAGTTGAACGCTGGCGCTTTCGTGCTTGAGATAGCGAGATCAGAGATTGCGTACACGGACCAGCGGCCCGCCGAATATGCGACGGTAATGCTTGCTGCGGCGATTCGCGAAGGATTCCGGGGGCCGCTCTTCATCCAGGGCGACCATTTTCAGATCAGTGCGAAAAAGTTCGCGACCAATCCGGACCAGGAAGCCGGTGCGGTGAAGCAGCTTGCGGTGGAAGCCGTTGCAGCTGGGTTTTACAACATTGACATCGACACGTCCACGCTGGTCGACATGTCGAAACCCACGTTGGAAGAGCAGCAACGTGTCAACGTGGAGCAGTGCTCTGACATTGCGGCGTTCGTCAGAGGACTGCAGCCAGCCGGTATCGTCATCTCGCTCGGCGGTGAGATTGGCGAAGTCGGAACAGAGAACTCGACGCCGGCAGAGCTCCGCGCATACATGGACGGCTTCAACAACCTGCTCGGCCGCATTGCTCCTGGCACCGAAGGACTGTCGAAAGTGAGCGTTCAGTCAGGCACATCGCACGGCGGCATCGTACTGCCGGACGGATCGATCAAGGAAGTCGCCATCGATTTCGGCACGCTTACAGAGCTTTCGGAGATCTCGCGGCGGGAATACGGGCTTGCGGGTGCCGTGCAGCATGGCGCATCCACGTTGCCCGAGGAGCTGTTCCACAAGTTCCCTGCAACCGGAGCGTGTGAAATACATCTAGCGACCAATTTTCAGAACATGCTGTACGATCATATGCCGGACGCGCTTCGTTCGGAGATCTACGCGTGGCTTGAGAAGAATACCGCAGATGAGCGCAAGCCGACCGACACCGACGAACAGTTCTTCTACAAGACGAGGAAGAAGGCACTCGGACCGTTCAAGAAGCAGATCTGGGATATGCCGGAAGACGCGAAACTGACACTCGCGAGGGCGTATGATGAGAAGTTCGAATTCCTTTTCCGCCAGTTGAAGATTCAGGACACGCGGGAGCTTGTAGCGAAGCACGTACGCACCCCGGCGCAGCACCGAAAGATGCCGCATCCGGATCTTGCAGTTGTCGAGGCGGCACCGGACGACGCAGACCTCAGCGACTGACGATTCGTGGAGGATCGCGATCGTGTTGCTGCGCTGAGGCATGTGGCGCACGAGGTTCGAAACGCGCTCAACGGAGTCGCGGTCAACCTTGAGGTCGCGCGTGGCAGAGCTCGACGCGGCACCGACGTTACGGAACTTACGCCATTTCTTGACACCGCCGTTCAACAGTTGGAATCAGTTGCGGAACTGTATAAGCAGTACACGGTGTTGGTAGCCGAAGTAACAGACAGGACAACGACAGCGTCTGCGCCGCTCGCGTCATCGGCTCAAACGGTCAAACCTTAACGCTCCCAGGAACCGATCAAACGCATGCCATCAAGCACCAAGCACCGCGTCCTCGTAGCCGACGACGAGGCGGCCATCACGCAGGGTCTTAGCGCTATCCTCACAGATGAAGGATACGATGTGGCAATCTGCGCCGATGGTCAGAAAGCGCTCGACGAGCTTCAGAGCGGCAATTACGGCGTGATACTCGCAGATCTGATGATGCCCAGGGTCGATGGGCTGTCACTGCTGAAGGAATTGCAGTCGCGGTCGATTCCGACGGAATGCATCATCATCACCGGGCAGGCTACGGTTGATTCTGCCGTTCAGGCGATGCGCGAAGGTGCTTACGACTACATCGAGAAGCCACTCAACACGGACAAATTGAATCGGCTCAAGGCACTCATTCCAAAGGCGATCGAGAAGTACGCGATCGGTCAGAAGAATCGAGAACTGTCATCCAAACTGGAGACGCTCACGCATTATGGCGAGCTCACCGGTCAGTCAGAGGAAATGCGAGCTGTCTATCAGATAATCGACGCTGTGGCCCCATCCAGCGCATCCGTGTTGATCCTTGGCGAATCCGGCACCGGAAAGGAATTGGTGGCACGGGCAGTGCACACCAAGAGTGATCGCGCGAAGGGGCCATTTTTCGCTCTCAATTGTGCGGCGCTTCCCAAGGATATTCTGGAGAACGAGCTTTTTGGTCATGAAAAGGGTGCGTTCACAGGGTCGATCAACGAAAAGCCGGGGGCCTTCGAGATGGCCGATGGCGGGACAATCTTTCTCGATGAAGTCGCCGAGATGCCGCCGGACATTCAGGTGAAGCTGTTGCGAGCGATCGAATCTCGAACCGTGCGCCGGCTGGGCGGGAAGAAGGAAATCGCGGTGGATATTCGGATCGTCGCAGCAACAAACATGGATCTCCAAAAGGCGCTTGCCGAGGGGCAACTGCGTGAGGATCTGTACTATCGCCTCGCTGTTGTTGAGCTATTCCTGCCGGCGCTTCGTGAGCGGATCAGCGATGTGCGCTTGCTCGCGGAAGAATTCCTGATCCGGTTTTCGCGACAAAATGGCAAGCAGGTGCAGGGGTTCGATGAAGACGCCTGGTCGTGGATTCACACGTACCACTGGCCAGGCAACGTGCGTGAATTGAAGAACGCTGTAGAGCGAGCGGTAATCATGGCCAGAGGGGACACTATCACCGCAGCAGACATAATGCCTCGTCATCTTCGTCTGGCCGCTGCAGCAAAGCCGGTTCGTGCAAAGGCTGCCGCGGCGCCTGCTACGGCGCCTGGCAATGCAGAAGTCTCGACAGCCAAACCAGCTGCGAAGAAGGCTGCTGCAAAATCAAAAACCAAGCCCTCCAAATCGGGCAAGAGGTAACAATGAGAAACCATGGATACGAGGGCGAGCCATTCGTTGTAATTGAACGTGAGGAACCGGGGTTCGGTACTCTTCTGCTTGGGGCTGCGATTGGCGCAGGAATAGCGCTGTTGCTCGCGCCGAGAAGTGGCGAGGATACACGCCGCCTGATCACCCATAGTGCGCGTCGTACAACCGGTCGTTTGCGCAGCGCGGCCAAGGACGTCGCGGACACAGTTTCATCACAGGCCAACGATGTGCGCGATAACGTTTCGGATCGTGTGGATGCCGTCCGTGCTGCCGTTCGCCGGGGCCAGGATCAGGTGCTGGACGCAGTGGATGCGGGAAAGCACGCGGCGGTCGCGGCGCGCTCTGATCTCGAGCGACGGATCGCTGAGAACAAGGCGGCTCGCCGCGAAGCAAACTCGCTGTAAATCGGAGTCGCATGGGCCGCACGCGCCCCTTGGTAAGGCGGTTGTGGATTGGTTTCAAGGATTACGTCCGCCGAGTCTGGGATAACAGCGGTGAGGATAACATTTTCTTTCTCGCGGGCGGGATATCGTTCAACATCCTGCTCGCGATAATCCCATTCCTTCTGCTGTTCGCGACGTCGCTCACGTATCTTCTGAACGAGTCCACACTTGCCGCAACCAACGAGATAGTTGCACTCGTCAATCGATTTCTTCCGGACGCCACCAGTGATTCGGTGACTCCGGTGATTGTGCGGATTATATCGGCTCGCGGAACGGTGGGCCTTTACGCAGCAATCGGTTTTATCTGGTTCTCCACGCGTCTGTTCGGGTCGTTACGCTCAATCCTGAACGCGATCTTCGATATCGAAATTGACCGCGGGATAATCGATGGCAAGTTGTACGACGTGAAAGTGACCGTGGTGTCGTCGTTGATATTCGTCGTCTATACGGCGCTGTCTGCGTACCTGGCCATCGCATCATCTCGCGGAGTTGAGGTGCTTGAGGCGATTGGCCTCCGCGAGGACGTCATGGGTGGCGTCGAGTACACGCTCGGACGCATCGTAGCGTTCATCTTCATAGCGGCACTATTCTACGGCCTGTACAAGTATCTGCCGTACAAGAAGATGCGATGGCAGACAGCTTTGCTCGCCAGTCTGTTTACTGGTGTGATGTTCGAAATCGCGAAGTTCGCCTTCGCCTATTACGTCACGTCGTTCAAGCCTGGATCACTCTACACCGGGACGATTGCTGCCCTGGTCATCGTCGTGTTATGGGTTTACTACGCGTCGATGGTATTCATACTCGGCGGCGAAGTCGCCCAGGTGTATGAGTTGCGACATGTCCGCAGACGCCAGCACGAGGCGTTCGAGGACTGATTGTCGACTGCAGGTTACGGCTTGGATATCTTGCCTATCGTCCTGTCACTCGCAACTGCGTCATCGAGACGCAGAACGATGTCGGCCTGTGAGATGACTCCCACCAGGTTCGATCGCTCATCAACGACGGGAATACGGCGAAGCTGTTCATCACCCATGACCTTCATCACGTCTTTCACGTCGGCGTTCTTAGGGCAGGTGGTGGTTTTGGTTGTCATCGCCTCGCGGACCTTGCAGTCGGCACTTGCATGGCCAGCCGCTACGTGGCGCACGGTGATATCGCGATCGGTGATGAGTCCGATGAGCTTGCTGGAGCCATCGCCGTCGACGACGGGAAGCATGCCGACGTCACGGTCCTTCATCAATTTTGCGGCGTCCTGCAGCGACGTTTCGGGCGTGACGCGAGCTGGATTGCCGGTCATGATGTCCTGTGCCTTCATATCGAGCCTCGAAATTGAATGTGATGTATTCGGGACTGCAAGCGCATAACGTGTGCCCATCCTCACATTCGAGTCGTGGCAACGTTCTTGCTTTTTGCTGTAACGATCAAGCGAGACTAACCCTGGCGATTACCGGAGGCTTTGGATGAAGAAATTGATTTTCGCCGCGGCGGTGCTGACTCTGACCGCGACTGCGTGCAAGAAGACTGGAACGGGAGAGTACGAGGTGCAGAAGCCAGTAGTCGGCACCGTGACCGACACGGTGCATACGCCGGTCATCGAAACCGGGGTTGACACGGCGACCGTGGCTGTTCCGAAGATCGAGGTCAAGCACGACTCTGCGAAGATCAAAGTTCCCACGGTCACGATAAAAAAGCCGTAACACGCGGTATCAGGCCGTACCGTTCTGAACGAAACTGGCCTGCCAGCAAGGGCAGGCCAGTTGTCTTTTTGAATCCCGGATGCGCTGGAACCTGGAGCAACCGATCGAGCTCAGTCCCGCACCCTACCCAGGTACCGCAGGTTGTGATGGAATTCCTTCCTGCCACCACGTTCTGGAAGCTATATTTGGTGTACCAGGGAAATCCGGGGGGCGCGAGCCCACTAACCCCGTCAGGACCCCGAAGGTAGCAGCGGCATGCGGTGTCTTGCGTTGCCCCGATCCCCTGGAGCCCCTCTTCATCCGGCTGCGCGCGCCGGAACCTTCTGAAGAGCGGAACGTCGCGCCCGCATACCCCGAGAATGGCCCAAGCCCTAGCCAGGAAGTACCGTCCGCGCTCGTTTTCCGAGGTGGCCGTCCAAGGTCACGTATCGAACACGTTGCGTGGCGCCATTGCGCGCGACAGGGTTGCGCATGGATACCTCTTCTGCGGCCCTCGTGGCACCGGAAAGACCACGCTCGCGCGAGTGCTTGCAATGGCGCTCAATTGCGAGAACAAGGGCGAGACAGGCGAGCCCTGCGGGAAATGCATCAGTTGCCAGCGCATATGGAGCGGGTCTTCAAGTCTCGATGTCGTCGAGATTGACGCCGCGTCCAATCGGGGTGTCGATGATGCGCGCGATCTGCGTGAGCGTGCGATGTACGCTCCATCCGGAGATGATCGGTACAAAGTCTACATCGTCGACGAAGCGCACATGCTTACCCGCGAGGCATGGAACGCTCTGCTCAAGGTTCTCGAAGAACCACCGCCGCGGGTTGTCTTTGTCTTCGCCACAACTGATCCGCAAAAGATTGCGCAGGCGGCCGCTCCAGTTCTGAGTCGTCTGCAGCGATTCGACCTCAAGAGAATCGGTACGACCGATATCATCGCGCGCCTAGAATTCATCTTGAACGCGGAATCGATTGACGCGGAGCCGGAGGCGCTGACAATGATCGCCAGAGGGGCTGACGGCTCGATGCGTGACGCACTTTCGCTTGCCGACCAGGTAATCTCACTCGGCGAAGGCAACGTTTCTGCGGAATCGGTTCGTATCGCGCTCGGTCTTGTTCCGGAGGATGAATATCTCGGTGTGCTGGCCATGATCGTCGAGCGGCGCGCGGGAGATGTGTTCGCCGCAGTGAGGCGACTTGCTGACGAGGGTGTTGACTTCAACGGCTTTCTCGCGGGATTCGCTGACGTATTGCGCGCACAGCTCGAAGTGATCCTGGGCGGTGTGGCATCCGACGTTTCTGCAAGTGCGCTCAAGCAGCTGCGCGCAAACGCGGCGCAGCTTGCGGCGGGAGACGTGCTTCGGATGCTCAACGTTCTGAGTGAACTGGAGCCGCGTTTCAGAAAGAGCGGTCAACAGCAGTTGCTAATCGAATTACTACTCGTGCGCTTTGCTCTGATCGATCGCACACTCACGCTTGAGGAAGTGCTGCGCGGTATCGCGCCCACTGGCGGAGTATCTTCTGCTGGTGGGTCCACTGACTGGCGCGCATCGCTCGCTTCTTCGGAACCGGAGAAGCAATCGGGAAGCCCACCCGATACTGTAGCGCCCGCCGCCGGTGCTCGGAGCGCCAGTCGGTCCGAAACCCGTGTCGAGCCGCGCGCGTCATCTCACGCGCCGTCGCGTGCGCCGTCGCTTGCGCCGTCGCTTGCAGAAACAGGAGCTGGCACCCGATCCGGGGCCGTCGCGAAAGGGCAGGCGGCGATGGAGACCGCGTCGCCTGCCGTTCCGCATCGGTCGCAGCGCGGGGCGAGCCCTATCTCAGCGATGCGTTCTGCGATGGAGGCATCGTCGCAAGGCGAGCCGCCCGTGCGCTTGAGCGATGAGCAGCGAAAGGCGGAGCGCACGCAGATGTTGCGGGCGAAGGACCCAGTGCTCGGCGCAGCCATAGATGCGCTTGACCTCGAATTGCTCGACTAACTCCTTAGATTCCTTTATGGCTGACTTCATGAAGCTTATGCAACAGGCGCAGCAGATGCAGAGCCGCTTGCAGGAGATCCAGGAGGAGCTGGAGAAGCGGTCCGTTTCTGCGACATCCGGCGGTGGCATGGTAACGGTTACCGCTGACGGAAAGGGACAGGTAACGCAGGTCAAGATCGATCCTACTGTCGTCAATCCGATGGACGTCGAAATGCTCGAAGATCTGGTGATGGTCGCAGTCCGCGATGCCCAGAAAAAAGCAGCCGAGCTTGCCGCGTCCGAGATGGGAAAACTCACCGGCGGAATGGATCTGCCGTTCAAGCTACCGTTCTGAGTGTCGGCGATAGAAGACCTCGCTGCGGAGCTGTCCAGGTTGCCCGGCATCGGCCGGAAAACGGCCATCCGACTGACGTATCACCTGTTGAAGCAGCCTGCTGGACAGACCCGCCGGCTCGCCGAAGCGCTGGTCACGATTTCCGAGCGGATTCATCCGTGCGCCCGATGTCACAATCTGACCGAGAACGAGATCTGCTCGATCTGCGCCGATCCAAGGCGCGATCAGGCCATCGTTTGTGTAGTTGAGGAAGCCTCGGATATTGGTGCCATCGAACGCTCGGGGGAGTTCAAAGGGACCTATCACGTACTCGGTGGGCGTCTCTCGCCCCTCGACGGGATCGGACCGGAGGATCTCGCGGTTAACGACCTTGAGTCAAGGGTATCAGCCGGCAATGTAGGCGAATTGATAATCGCCACAAATCCGAGCATTGAGGGTGAGGCGACGGCTTTGTACCTGCAGCGCCGCCTTGCCGTCTATCCTTTAACGGTATCGCGCATCGCACGCGGTCTCCCCGTCGGGGGGGATTTGGAATACGCTGACGGGGTCACGATCGCCCAGGCCCTGTTGGCGCGGAGAGTCATGTAATGAGCAATCGGAGCAATAACGGTCTGGATTGGTTCCTGGCCGGGCTGGGAGGCGGGTTGGTGGCCGGTCTGGCTGCCTGGAGCGGAGCGCAGCATGCGTACCGAAGAGACCTGTTCAGTCGTCATGCGCTGAGGCGGCTGGCAGCACTCGGGCACCTGTCCGGGCAGCCTACCGTCGCTACCGCCCAACTACTGCGCGAGTACATAGCGTGGGAGACCCGGCCGATGCTTCGGGGACGGGCGGTAAGACTTTTAAAGCACCTGGAAAAGGCATTGGCCTAGATGGAGAGAGCATGACGGGAGGCGGAAGCGCAAAGGGGGGCGGATCGGGGACGTGGTCTTTCACTGAGGAAGACTCTGTCGCCATTACTCACTCGCTTCAAAGGTTTCTGGCCGATACCAACGCGCGGTCAGCGCTGCTGGTGGATCGGTCCGGACAGCTGGTAGCGACGGTGGGTGAGCAGCCAAACTTCGATCCGACTACGTTCGCGACCCTGACCGCCGCTGATTTCAGCGCCAACGACCAGCTCGCGAAACTCGTCGGTGAAAATGACTTCAGCACTCTATTCCATCAGGGTGAAAAAGAGTCTATTTACCTCGCGGATGTTGCACGCCGGCTCATCCTCGTAGTCCTGTTCGACAACCGTACAACCCTGGGGCTGGTACGACTGAGAATGAAACAAGCCGTTCAGGAGTTGACCGTGGTTATTGACGCGATCTTCTCACGTGGCCGCACAGAAG
>JBDTAW010000071.1:0-2125 GCA_039924445.1 Gemmatimonadaceae bacterium | reverse complement strand
GGTGCCGCCAGTGTGAACGAATGGAAGGAACACCGCGGGTATTACGGCGAACGGCAGCCATGACCGACCGCTGCCGCCCGTCATCACTGGCATCCCAGGCGCAGTGGATACAAAAAGCGGCGGACCTGCTTCTGGCGGGAGCGCTGCAACAGCTGGTGCTACTTTCGGAGCAAGGCGCGGCACCGGAACGATCGATTGCTCAGTCGGTGTCCCCTGTGCCAGCGGCGCGAGCGGACGAACCGGACGACACATTACAACCGTCGTCGTGTGTGCGGCAGCTTTCGTCGCGGGCTTTTTTGCTACGCGCCGAACAGTTCGGGTAACCGGCCGCGGCGTCCCGGTGGCCACTTTTTTCGGTCGGGGTTTCGCAATGACCGTCTTCCTTGGTGCCGTAGCCTTCCGCCGAGTTGGAGTCGGCGCCTTTTTGGCCGGCGCAACTACAGGCGTGCACTCGATGAGGGAATCGACTGACGCGTTGCGAACTACCCTCTGTGGCGCGCGTGGCGTAGTGTCGCGGCGTATGACCTGTTGCCCGTTCGCCAAGCCGGCGGACAGGGTGACAGCGATTAAAGTCGAGAGTGTGGCTGCAATAAAAAGGCGCGGCGGCATGGTACCAAGGTTTCTCGTACAAGGAGCGCCGCGTCAGTAAACTGCAAAAGTGCAAAGGAAGGACCAAACGGTAAAACAGATGTACAATGTAAAGGTAACCGCTGGAACGGGTCCGAAACCGCCAGGATTTTGACGGGATGGGTCGGATTATGCGGGACGGCACTCCGTTCACCCTGATGGCCCGCAGTCTACCCCGCCCGTTAGCTTTGAGCACCATGGTGCTCAAACGCCCTCAATTTCTCGCCAAAATCTCCCTGCCGGTGGCAGTCGCTGCGCTGGCCGCCTTCGCAACCACAAGCGCATTCCCTCCAGCAATCCTTGGCGCGCAGGCCGTGTCGGCGCCTGGCGCGCAAGCCGATGCAATCCGCTGGGCCGACTCCGTGCTCGTGAATATGACCCTCCGGGACCGCGCCGCGCAGATGGTCTGGCCCAACATCTACGCCGATTACGTCCCTGCCGACGCCGCGTCCTGGCGGCGAATCACGTCGTATGTCAGAGACCAGAAGGTCGGCGGTATCCTCATGTCCATCGGGTCGCCGATCGAAATGGCCGTCAAGCTCAATGCGCTCCAACGCCTGAGCGACCTCCCTCTTCTCGTCGGCGCGGATCTCGAAACGGGCGCTGGCATGCGCGCTCGCGGTGGCTACTTCGTCCCCAATGCGATCGACCTCGGCGGCGCCACAGTCTTCCCGTCCGAAATGGCCTACGGCGCGGCCAACGATACGGCCCTCACTTATACCGAAGGGCGCATCACGGCCATTGAGGGCCGAGCACTCGGGATCCACATCGACTTCTCACCGGTGATGGATGTCAACAACAATCCCGAGAACCCGGTTATCAACACGCGGTCCTACGGGGAAGATCCACACACTGTCGCCAAACTGGGGTCCGCGTTCATTCACGGGCTGCAGAATAACGGCATGATCGCGACAGCAAAGCATTTTCCCGGTCACGGCGACACCGAAACCAACTCCCATCTCGCGCTACCCATCGTCAACGTCAGCCGAGCTCGGCTCGATTCCGTCGAACTGGTTCCTTTTCGTGCAGCGATAAAAGCTGGAGTAGGCGCGGTCATGACTTTCCACGGCTCCATGCCGGCGCTCGATAGCAGCGGCGCGCCCGGTACTCTCTCAACCAACGTTGTCACAAAGCTCCTCCGCGACGAGCTCGGCTTCCACGGACTGATCATCTCCGACGCAATGGACATGAAGGGGGTGACGGACAAGTACGGCGTCACCGAATCGATCAAGCGCGCGGTGGCTGCCGGCGTTGACGTTCTCATCCAGCCCGTCGACGTTCCATCCGCAATCGACGCGGTCGTGGATGGTGTGACGGAGGGTCGCTACAGCGAGACCCGTGTCTCCGAATCGGCTCGCCGCATCCTCGCTACCAAACGACAGTTGAAGCTCGATCGAGATCGCCTGGTCGATCTGGATTCGCTCCGTGCCATCGTCGGCGACAGTGCTCACGTCGCGCTGGCACAGGCTGCAGCTGATCGTTCCATCACCGTCGTTCG
>JBDTAW010000070.1:0-8740 GCA_039924445.1 Gemmatimonadaceae bacterium | reverse complement strand
AAGAGTGTTCCGTCGTTGCCGCGCGACCTGCTTGCAAGAACGCCAGCGACTGCCGTGGTCGTCGACACCGGCAATTATTATCCGCAGCGCGATGGACGGATCGCCGCCATTGAAAACGGTATGACCGAGAGCGGTTGGGTGGCGGAACAACTGGGTTGGCCGGTGGTGAAGGCGTTCAACAACATCATGGCACAGCATCTCATGGATGGCGGAAAGCCGACGAGTGCAGCAAAACGAATCGCGCTCCCGGTGGCTGGTGATGATGACGTTGCCAAGCGGTTCGTGCTGAAGTTGATCAACGAGTTGGGCTTCGACGGCGTCGATGCCGGCGGCCTGGACCAGTCGTGGAGGCAGCAGCCCGGTAGTCCAGTTTACGGTGCCGATCTGGATGCGGACGGGGTACTACGCGCCCTCGGAGCTGCGAGCGAAGAACGTCCGGCCCAGTTTCGCGCGCCCGTCCCGGAGTAGTCCAACAAAGAAAGCCGTCCAGCGTGGACGACTTTCTTTGAGACCAATGCCTTGAACGGTCACACCTTGCTGCGTTTTCTCCGGATCATCGGAACCAAACCGAACAGGCCCGTAGCGAGCAACGCAAGCGAACTTGGCTCGGGTACGGTCGTGGGTGCCAGGTTGATCGTGCCAAAACCGGTTGTCTGATCAAACGTCGCGGCAGCGTACGTGGCGCCATTCGCGTCCTGTGCAGTGATCCCGGCGAGGTTCACGTCGAGCGCACAACTGGCTGCGGCTCCAGCCGGCTGCTGGTTGTCGGGGCAACTTATCAGCGACTGGAAGTTGTAGAAAAACGTATTGCCGGCCGCGAACGGGAGAAAGAGATCGTAGCCACCGGCGAATTGCGTCGCGTTGGTGAGCACGAGCGGGTCAGCTGTCCCGGTGCTGGTGAACTGCTGGCCAACCTTCGCGGAATCGGTCGTGTTGGCATTTCTGAGCAGCAGACGCCACACATCGCTCCCGGTCAGAAAGCCTCCGCCGATCCCGGTCGCCGACTGCGTAGTCATGAAGCGGAAAACAAGATTGTCGCCGGCCATTGGCGTCCCCGTCACATCGAGCTGGCTGGCCAGCGTCGAGCTTGCTCCGGTGGATGCGAGGGCTTTCGTCGTTGCATCTTTTGGCGTCACACTGGCGACGTTTGTCTGGCTGCGCAAAGCGTTGCTGGAAGTCGCGCTCGAGAAGGCTGTGCTATTCGTGGTTGGACTGGAGCAGGTATAGCTCGACGACGGCCCGACGTTGGCAGGGTTCTGGGCGAGCCCGCAGACCTGCAGCGGGAAGCCGCCGTTGTTGAAGATGAACGCCTGACTCGCACTGAGGCCCGATGCGGGCGCCGCCTGCGCGCCAGCGATACCGGGCGCCAGCATAGCAAGCGCGCCGGCAACGGCTATCACGACCGCCGCGACGGCCAGTAAAGGGAAGGAACGTCTTTGCATTTGCAACTCCAGAGGATTGGGTCATACGGGTTGAGCGATGGCACGCCCACGGGTTGCAAACGCAAGCCGCATAGGACATATGGCCCCCGGGTAGCAATTTGTCAAGATAATCATGGATTTATTTGATTAATCTGTTTACCGAGGAATTGCCATCTCTCGCCGTCCGTACCCAATCAGCCTGGGTTATTGCCCTTGAGGCGGCTCCCACAGCTCGACCTTGTTTCCCTCCGGATCGATGACCCAGGCAAACTTCCCGTACTCGGAGTCGTCGATCTTGTCGAGCACATTGCATCCTTCTTCCTTCAACGCCTTGATCAACGCGTGGAGGTCGTCCACTCGATAGTTGACCATGAACGAAGCAGAGCTCGGAGCAAAGTGATCACTGGTCTGCGGATCGATGCTCCACGCAGTTGTGCCCGCAACCGGCTTGCCATCGGCGTCGGTCCAATCGAAGGAAGCTCCTCCCCAAACCTGGACATCGATTCCCAGATGCTGCTTGTACCAGGCCTGCAACGAGGGTGCGTCTTTCGCCTTGAAGAAGACGCCGCCAATGCCAGTGACTCGTTTCATGTTACTCCCGAACGTTGAAGTGACAATCGGATAAAACGTGCGATCAAGTGACTATCGTGCCGAACATACGACCGATGAGCGCTGACGCCGCCATCGCGAGCGCTCCCCAGAAGGCGACGCGCACAGCGCCGCGAATTAGCGACGCACCACCTACTCGCGCTGCCAGCGCGCCGAGTCCGCTAAGGAGCACGAGCGCGGTCCCGATCACGACCTGGGTGAGCCATGACTCCGGAACTAACGCCGACACCATAACAGGTAGCGCGGCGCCGGCGGCGAACGACGCCGCAGATGATACCGCCGCCTGTAGTGGTCGCGCGGTCGTAAGTTCCGAGAGGCCGAGCTCCTCCCGCGCATGCGCGCCGATGGCGTCGCGCGCCATGAGCTGCGTCGCGACGTCGTTCGCCAAGTCGGGTGCGAGTCCGCGCGACTCATAAATGCCGGCCAACTCTGCGAGTTCTGCAGCAGGATCCGTGGCGATCTCGCGCGTCTCGCGAGCTAAATCGGCCGCCTCTGTGTCGGCCTGCGAGCTGACGGAGACATACTCTCCGGCGGCCATCGACATGGCACCTGCAACGAGCCCGGCGACGCCGGCGACAAGAATGGCCGCTCGCCCGGTGCCAGCTGCGGCGACACCAACGATGAGGCTTGCGGTGGAGATGAGACCATCGTTCGCACCGAGTACAGCAGCACGGAGCCAGCCGATATGGGCGGTACGATGTCGTTCGATGTGACGCATGGTTGCCTCTCTACGACTTCGCGTTTGGCTGGCTCGCCATTGCCGACCTCGAGCCCGAAGATGGACGCTTGGAGCACAGAGGTCAGACGTTGTCCTTTATAACCGAACTTCCACCGTTGGACTTGACCGACTCAATGCCTCCATCTCTGGAAGCTGCGGCTCCGTACATCTGACTCGTACCGATGACCTGATGGTTCGCCGCTTTGAGATTGAAGAAATGCTTGCCGTTCTTGGATTCCTTCTTCTCGTAGCGAGCATCGTTGCCACAGTTGCTTTGCACGGATGCGATACCGTTCTTCGCTGAATCAATAACCTTGTAGAGTTCGCTCGTAAGGATCGTTTCCCCATTTCCTGCTTTGAGCACGAAACGAAACTGCCCGTCGCTGCTCTTGCTCAACTCGAACCATCCGTTCATGACCTGCTCCTTTTTGAATGGAGCGCGAATCTTCGACAACGCCTGACGTCGGATAGACGATGCAACGCTCGTGTGTCGACGCTGGGTGCATGGGGTGTGCCATGCCCTGGCCCGGTGACGAGCACGCAGCGCGATCGAATGCCAACCCCGGTCTCCCCAAGCGCAATACGGTGCCCGGCGAACGTCTCGGGTAGCGATCGGGGTAACCATCGGGGTCGAGCCTTGCGCCGTGCAACCTGGATGCTGACGCCCGCTACAGAGTATTCACGCCCCACGCCGATGCCGAGCCCGTGAAAAGCCAGCCGGCTTTGGTTTTTGCAACGTCATTGTCCAGCTTCCGGTTCCATCGGTCGCCGCGGTTACGCGCATGATTCATCTGATGGATCGCTACGCGATGTGACAATACTGCTGCACCATTGGATCGACGTGATCAAATGACGTCAGCAGAACGAACGGCTACGACGCAAGCCAGTCTTCGGCCTCGGCTCGTGCCTTGTTGGGGAAGACCTTTACAGGACATGGCATCGCGAACCCGAACAAATTGGTTGCGCCTGAGATCCAGCCAACATCGGTGACGACCGCGATCTTCTCCCACGTCATCAGGTGACCCATGCCCACCTTCATGTCGTCCCACATTGCGCCCGGGGTGAAGCCTGCAAAGTCACTGTCCACCTGGTACAGGACCTTGATCTTCTTGTGCTTTGCCAGGATAGCCTGCAACGCAGGCACGAAGACGTTTTCGTAGTCGTTAGCCTCAACGTGACCGGATGCAACGACACCAATCGTATCGTCAGGAAGATTTGGCAAGATCGTGATCATCGAAAGCTCCTTTGCATGGTAGTGGCCGCGCGAGGACTCTATCGAACACGATGTCCTGCGCGCCATGATACAGCACGTAGCGCCCCATCTCATCGAGTCGTTCCCCGCCCTCGACGATCTTGAGAAAATGATTTCCGGCGAGCTGACCGACTTTGCTTGCGAAGAGTGACGAACCATACGCGAACAGCAGCTCCGTTTCGCTGATGCCACCCGGATACCAGAGCAGATCGCCGCGCGACGGATGGCTTGTTTGGTTTTCATCGCCGACGCCAAGCGTATAATCGCCGAGCGGGATCCAACACGCTTCGCCGCTCCACCGGGCGTGGATGAGACGCTGGCGATAGGGAAGTAACGCTGCGAAGGCAGCGCAGGTTTTGGGAGCGCGATCGGCAAGGACCTTTGCAGTGAAGACGAACGTATTCGCGACAGTGATCGTGATCAGGTCAATCATCGGAGTGTCAGCAGTTGTGGACTTGATTGACGCACGGTCTCAAACCGGGGCCGCGTCGCCACGGTCATTATAGTCGATTGCTACTCGCTCAATTACGTAACTCGGGCGTGGTGCGGAGTCTCGCACGGAACTGCGTGTGGCACGACGTACATCCACGCTGCACGTCGCTGTATGCCGCGAGGAAGGCGTCGAGGTTTTTCGCCTGTGCGGCGGCGTGCATCCGCTCCGCAGCAAGGTGCACCTGCATGTCCACTGAATCGAAGGCAGGCGTCTCGCGCCCCAGTATCCGCTCGATCCGCTGCAACTCCTCGGCGGAGATCTCGGAATGGCCCGCGATAGCCGCCGAGTGCACGGTCATCTCATCGTAGTTTTCCGTCCATAGCGCATTGCCGAGACCCGACATCTCCACCGCGAGATGCTGCATTATGGGGCGAAGAGCTTGCGGTGGCCCCGACGAAGAGTCGCCGGCGGCAACGTGCATGCTATGATCGACAACCGCGGCCGCTGGCGTTGCCGAATCGCCCGATCGGGCATCCCCCGACGGGCGATTGCACGCGAGCAGACCCGCGGCGCCAAGCAGCGCGATTGTGGCCGACATTCTCGCGTTTCTGCGGTCGTTCTGCATCACTGCCTCACACGGCGAAGGGTTTGCGCAAACGCATCCTGCCGACAAACAGCCGTTCGAGCCAGTCGACCGGCGTGTGCGCCACAACCGCAACAATCGTTCTCGATCAGCCCGCACCCCTCAGCACGGACCTGCAATCCACGCGAACCGGTGTCACGTTACGCTTACCGCTGCGGCACGCCACGCCGCCGCGTCGTTGTCCGCGCGCCGCACCGTTGCGAGGTCCACGACAACGCCTGTTCCTGCCCGGCGGATGTCAAAGCGATCGAGATCACGCGATTCGCGACCGCTGTCATGCGCTCCGTCCGGCCGAAACCGAGCCTTGTGCTTGGGACAGAAGACACGATTCTCCGCCTGTCTCCATTCCAGCGTCGCACCACGATGAGGGCATTTGAGTGAGAATGCGTACATCTGGTTCTGCCAGCGCGCGAGAATCACATCGTTGGCGGCATCCACGTACACACCGTCGCCCGCCGGTATCGTATAGGACCGCACGTTACCGCGCGCCAAGCTGGGTTCGATCGTGCTGACCGCCGCGGCGAAGGCCGTGGAGCGCATGGCGCCGAGTGCGCCGAGCGCCGCGGCTGCGGCAAATCCGGCACGCTGGAGAAAGAGTCGCCGGCCCATCGTGGCGAGCTCACAATCCGAACAGTCGTCTCCCTTGGGTTGCTGGATGTCATTGGCCACGGCGCGTTTCCTCCATGGATTGCCCGGGAGCGACAGCGCCGCCCGTGCGAGTTGAGTCCGGCTTGGCATAAGCGCTTGCCGCGCCTTGAGCGTACACGAGCTCGCCACCGCTGTGCCCCACGTTGGCGCCGACTCCGACCATCCCAACTGCGCCAACGGCCGCGACGATACGCGCCGACCGACCGATTGCGCCGGGTGCGAAGCCCGCGGCGGTGACGAGAACCAGGACACCGGAAAGCTTGAGAAACAGGTCCGCCGCGTCCTCGTGGCGGTCCAGCGAGGCGCCTGAAACGATGTCCTCGACCTTGTCCTCCTGTGACTCACCTGTCTCAACCGCGGCCCACGCGCTCAGTGCCAGAGCGACGGAAAACGCCGCCGGGATCGCCCAGGCTCGCCTGATCGCCGATCCGCGCCGGATTGTCCAGAGCGCACCGATGGCGAAGAGCGGAAGCAGAAAAACGAGTACAATTGGAAAGTGCACTATGGCTGGATGTAATGGATCGGGTATCACGAAGTTCTCTCTGAAAAGGTCTCCGATAAGTTCAACATTCGATCGTTGTCCCGGTATCCGACGTTTGCCGCCCATGCGGCCAAAACGGTAGCTATCCGGCACATGACGTATGAAGGACTGGGACTTGAGAGCGGCGCTCCGGCGATCGAGATGTTGTGCGATCGGGCGCGGAGTTCCAGGCCGTCGATAGAATGGATACACAGCGCGATTCGTCGAGATTCTTAAAACGGACGGATAAGCGCGCCCTTACTCGACGTCGGGGGCTCCACGGCCCGCGAGCGCATACACCGGAAAAGAATTTTCGAATTGGTCCGCCGACAGCTGAGAGACCTGTCCCACGACGCGGCGCGCAGCGGCGCACTGTCCTTCTTCAGCATAAGTCCAGGCGAATTGTCGTCGCGCGTCAGACGTCACGGCGCGAGGATCTGCGCGTGGCAGTGCGGACAGGTTCCCGTCGCCCTGATCAACTCGACGAGATAAGTACCCACCCAAGAACGAATCCACCCAGAGCTGCAGCGACGCCTCCCCATTGGCGCAAGTCGCCGCTGTGGCAAAGATAGGCAGCTCCGAGCGCGGAGAGATCCTCGCGGCGGAGAATCAGTGCGTCATCTGCGACGGTCGTGGAGAGTTCAGTCTCTGAACACACTTCGCCTTCAGCCTCCAGCGATACACTCAAGTATCGAACCCGCGGTCAAGAATTGTCCTGCGTCAGTCACCGTGCATCGCGCAAGATTTGACCCTGCATCGCCGCGGAGGATTCGTTCAGCGCGAGATGTTGAGCTGCAGCGACGCGAGCCGGTACGGCTCCGCCCGCTCGACAGTAAACGTCATAGACATCGTACCTCCACGGGAGGCATTGACAGTGACCGTGAGCGATGTCGGCGTCGCCTCGTCCACCGTCGCGAGTTCGAGCCGACCGTTCTCCGCGTAAATCGTCTTGTACCGCTCCACGCGAAGAGAAGTAGGCCGCGTCGAGTCGCTCACCGCCTCGGCGTCGTAGAAACGGCGCACGGAATCGGGCTCACCACTGTTATACGCGCGAAGGAAATGCGCGGCGATGCGGCCAACGGGCGAGTCGGGGAGCGCCGCCGCGGCGCCGGCGCCGTTCCCGCCACCAACGATTCGCCCCGCCGGCCCGGGCCCCGCCGCGCCGAGCCACGTCGTCACTGGCTGCACGATCGCATCCGCAGCGGGCGGATCGAGATTCTCTAGCACGATCAGATCGTAGCCCCCCGGCAGCCCTTCGGCGACGACACCATTCGAGCCAGGGCTCCCGCCGGCGACAATCGAGCGTTGTGCGTCGATCGGTAGCCCGAAGGTACCCGCGCGACTCGAGCGAATGAATTTGAGCAGGTCGCCCGCAGACGAATATGCGCCGCCAGCCGCGCTCCCACGGCTCGGCTGGATGCTCTCGGCTGGCATGAGCGGCGCGGCGGCAGCTGCCTCGGCGACACCTTCCCGCTGACGTGTGTAGCCAACCGACGCGAACGGCGGCAGAGAATCACGCGAGAAATAGCCGGAGCTCGTCATCCCTGCTGGATCGAAGATGTGCTTTTGTACGTACTCGTAGTAACTCTCCCCCGACGCGCGCGCGACGATCTCGCCGAGCACGACGTAGCCAGCGTTGGAGTATTCCTCGCGCGTGCCGGGTGTGAAGTGCAACGGGTCGTTCACGAATAGCGGGATATAAGCAGCGTTGCTGCGGAGCGTCGAGAAACGCTGGAAGATGTCTCCGCCGATCCCGGAGCGATGTTCAAGCAGTTCGCGAATCGTGACAATGCGCGCGACTTCACGATTCGGGTAGTCGGGCCACACGCTCGCGATGGTCGAGTCGAGATGCAGCTTCCCCGCCGCCGCGAGTTGCGCGACCGCCACCTGGGTGAAGCGCTTTCCGATCGAGCTGAGATTGAACGACGAACCCACCGTATTAGCGCGCCGCGCTTCACGATCGGCGAAGCCATATGCATGCTCGAAGATCGGCTGGCCATCCTTTGTTACGAGGATCACTCCGGAGAGCGCGCCGCGAGCCGCGAGCGAGTCGGCGAGCTTCGTCAGGCGGGCGAGCAGTTCCTCGGTGCCTATCTTCGGAGTCTGGGCCCCGCCGACAGATGCAACGGAGAGCGCGAGAGCGATGGTACCGAGGTAGCGGGCGAAACGATTCACGGCAAGCATGCGAACCTGTCTATGAGGAGGTGTAACAAGGACACCGCCGCCCCTCGAATCGTGAGCGCGCGCGTCCGCTCTCTCGCCAGCGTGGGCGACAGCTTCGACGCCGAGGAAGTCGCACAGGACTCGTTCGCGCAATATCGCGCAATATCGGCGCCGCAATATCGGGGTCAGATCTTCAAGGGCGACCCGTTGCAAGCCCGCCAATGAAGAAGCCAAAGCCAAGCACGCTGTCGCAGTGCGGACAGGAATACATGACTTCTTTCTTGATCAGGCCAACGACATCCTTGTGTACGTAATCGGAGTCCGCGGTTTCGC
>JBDTAW010000069.1:0-26173 GCA_039924445.1 Gemmatimonadaceae bacterium | reverse complement strand
ATGCCGGCGGACGCGATACGCAACATCTCGCTCATGCTCCCCGGCGTTCCGCACGACGAGAGCACCGACAGCGATGCATTCGACTGCCACGGTGCGCCTGGATTTTTTCTGACGTCGTCCGACTGGTCGTACGGCACCTACACCTGGCACACCAATCGCGACACTTACGACATGATCAACTTCGACAACGTGAAGCGGAACGCGACTCTCGTCGCACTGTTTGCATACGAAGCTTCGGAAGATCCGAATTTCGTCTCGCGTACACGCATAGAGGCCGGGACCAATCCGCGCACCGGGCAGCCGATGCGTGCGCCGAGCTGCGAAGTTCCACCACGCAGCTGGGCAGCAACGCAGCGGCGTTGAAACCCAGGTTGCACACGCAGTACCGGTGACATTGTCCGGGGGTAGCTCGTCGGAATTGATGGAATCCGAGACCGACGCCTCCCCAATCACCGGTACTCAGCGCCGCTGGCGCCAGGCACTGACGGTGTCGCTCGCCATGTACGGTGCCTGGTGCGTGGCAAAGCCCGATCAGTTTCGCTTCCTCGATGGGCTCGACCTCCCAATTCACGAAACCGGCCACATGGTCTTCGCATGGGGTGGTGAGGTGATCACGGCTCTGGGTGGCACGATGTTTCAGTTGATCGTGCCGCTCCTGTTCGTGATCTACTTCTGGCGCCGAGGCGATCGCCATGCCGCCACGATACCACTATGGTGGGTGGGGCAGAACTGCTGGAACATCGCGCGCTATGTAGCTGACGCGCGCGCGATGGACCTGCCGCTGGTAGGCGGTGGCGAGCACGACTGGAACTTCCTGCTCGGCGTCTGGGGCGTACTGCCGAAAGACACTTTGATCGCTCGCGACATCCGCGCCATCGGCACGCTGATCGTTGCAGCCTCGGTCTGCATCGGATGGTGGGCGCTCACCGACAATTCCCAATTGCGAACAGTCGAGCAGCCGTCATCAAGCTAGGACAGCGTGATGCCAAGCCTGACAGTACGACCGGGCTGTGGCAATCCGCATTGATCGTAGATTCCCGCATCAGCGACGTTGGACATTCCCAGTGATGTGCGAACCTTCGACCACACGCCGGAAATGCTGCGGCTGAGCGCGAAGTCGCGATTGACACCTACATCCGCGCGCGTGGATCCATTCAATCGGTCAAGCGTTCCCGTGCCCGAGTTCAGACAATATTGTCTGCCCGTGAAATCGATACCCGTCCCACCACGAACACCCCATGCAAGCGACCTTGTCACATCTATGCCCGAGCGAAACTCGGGCATGTGCTCGGCGCGATGCCTCACTGTGCCTGCGGTCCTGTCAGTTACTCGTACGCGCTGCAACTGAAGGTCGGCGACGATGTTTGTTTCGCGACCCGACCAACCTGCAAGTAGCTCAATCCCTGTACTGGCGATCTGATCACGATTGATTCGTTTGAACTTCCGGTCCGGTTGCGTCACGCGAACTACTGCATCATCGAGATCGTTGTGGAACACCACCGCCTGCAACTGGAAATTCGATCGCAGCATCGTCGCACCAACTTCGGCTCCTACAAGCCGCTCGGGCCTGAGTTCCGGATTGGGTTCGAAGCGACCGAGTGCTCCGGAGTACAATTCACGCAACGCCGGGAATCGTGCGCGCCGACTCACGGACGCGTGCAATCGCGTAGATGAGCCAAGTGTCATCGTGCTGAGGCCCATGCGCCATCCCAGTTGTGTGAGCGCGCCAAGCGACTCCTTGCCGCCCGTCATCGGCGTGGTCGCGCCATCGAGTGCAAGTCCCGCGCTTCCGCGGAGCGATCCTGTGATTGGCTGCTCCACTTCTGTTGCAACACTCCACAGACGCTGCTCATATTCGCTGATTGGAGCCGCATCAAGCTGCTCCTTGTAATTGACAGATGCCATTGTGAGCGCCGTATGCAACTCACCGCGGCGCAGTGAATGATTCGCAAGCAAACGGGCTGTAAGTGTCATTTCGTCTCCGGTTTCAGTACCGGCGACAGCGCTGTAGTCGACTGTTTCAAAGCTTTCGATTTTTGTTTGAGCCAGATTGGCGCCAAGTATCAACTTCGCGTCACCCGTGCCCCATGGAGTGGCTAGTCGACCTGTTCCACCAGATGCAACGGCGAGCATGCGTGATTGGTCCGGGTAGCGCCACAACCGTGGTTCAGTTATGTGCAATTCGGGCGGAACTCCGCGCTCGGCACGATAGCCGGTTGCGGACAACCCCAACCAGGCACCGTCATCGCGCTGGGCGCGCATTGCACCATATGCGTTGAACTCACGCAGATCCGAATTGGTGCGCAGGCCATCTCGCGCAGCAGCGTCATTTACATCAGATGAAAGGCGCACTCCATCGCGCTGTTGGAACGCTCCTCCAGCGCGAAGCGACAATCCTGATCGCCCGAAGGCCTCTGGGAGGCTTCCGTGCAGCCCGTATCCCGTGGCGCCAGTGTTGTCCACGCCTGCGCTCGCAATAAGGCTTGGCGCCTGATCCGCTGTTATGGAAGGAATGAGGTCAAGCTCCAGGACGCCGCCGAGCACGTTTGGGCCCTGCAATAGCGACGATAATCCGCGAACAAAAATGATCTGATTGATGCCGCCGAGCGGAATCAGCGATGGATCGGTGCGATGATCCCAGCCCAGGGTGAGGGGGACACCATCAAGCAGTACCGCTGACTGGCGTGAATCCGATCCGCGCACCGAGATCTCAGCTTCACCGCGAGAGTTATGTCGTACGAGAATGAATGGAATTGCGCGCAGCGCTTCATCCAGGCTCGGTGTGACTGAAAGGCGCAACGAGTCAGTTGTCATTGTGATGGCACTTGCCCCACCAATTGACGTCGGAGATCGCGCGCTTTGTACAGCGACAGCCGGCAAAGGCCTCGAGGAGTCAGGAACCTGGGCAGCGGCTTGCGCGGCGAAAGCGCACGCGAGCGCGATGACAGCGGGAGCTAGGAGGCGCGACAGGCGAGGCATATTCCGCTCTGAGGGTCTGATGGCTGAGGCAGGTTACTCGGATCTGGTCTACCACCATTGAGCCACATAAGTTCCGCAGGGAGCTTCCTTGTCGATATGCCTCCCACTTTGTGGTATTTTCGGGTCGCTACTCGCACGACATTGAGAGGGTCGCGGTACTTGTACAAACACATCCAATTCTTAACGAGGCTGACATGTCTGGAACGGCAATAGACGTACAGGAATTCAACATCGCGCTTACGTGCTCTGATATTCAGAAGAGCATTCACTTCTATACGGTCGGACTCGGCTTCGAGATCATTGACAGGATGGATAACGCGGGAACGCTCCGGTTTGTCAGAATGAAGGCAGGCGCCGCAATCATCGGACTCGGGCAGGATGATTTCGCAAAAGGGAAAGATCGCAGCAAGGGACTCGGTCTTCGTGTGTGGCTCAACACAACGCAGGACATCGCGGGACTCGCGGATCGCGCTACAGCAGCAGGCCTCAAACTCGACGATGGCCCGAAGCCACTGCCGTGGGGATCAATGGCGTTTCAGTTGACCGATCCGGATGGATTCAAGCTCACCGTATCGAACCCGAGAGGCTAATCAGCGGAATTGAGCGCGGAACCGATCAAGTGCTTGGCCTGAAGCTGGCCGAATCTCTCGACCGTTGGTGAGTGAATGCCAAACGTCAACTTACCATCCGTTTGCGATCCTTGCCGCTAGCAACGGAATGGCGACCGCGGTTGGAAAGATGCATATTCGCCCCGGCGCATCCGGGCGAAGTTTTGTGGCGCCGCTGTGGTTCCATGAGAGTTCTACGCACCCCCCAATCGGAGTTGTCTGAATGCACGCATCGTTCATCCTCGGCCTCGGTCTGGTCGCTGTCGCCTGCACTGCGAAGGTTGATACCCCCGCCACTGCTTCCGCGCCGGCCGGCTTGTCTGCGGCCGAACTCGACAGCGTCAAAGCTGTAGACGCCGTATTTGCGGCCGCGATGAACGCCAAGGATACTGTCGCCGTACTCGCGGCTTATGCCGACGACACCAAATTGATGCCACCTGACTCTCCAGTCCTCGATAAGGCGGGTGCGGGTAAGCTGATCGAGGGTTTCTTTGCTGCGGGCGCAAGTGATTTCGTGCTTACACCAACAACCGTGTACGGTACCGGAGACCTGGCCTATATGGTGGGGACAGTCTCATTCAAGATGAACGGAGCTTCTGAGACGGATAAGTACGCTGAGGTCCTGCGGAAGGGCGCTGACGGAAAGTGGCGCTACGTTGTGGATATGTTCAGCGGAATTGCACCGCCGCCAGCGCCAGCCAAGCAATAATCGTCTTCGATTATTCGACGCTGACCGGTATATACGTTCCGGTCTGAAACACCAGCGCGAAACACCAGCGCGAAACACCAGTTGTGTACCACGGATGATCTGCTGACCCCAACTCCCCGGGAGCCGATATGACTGCAGCACCGAAGTGGTTCAAGCCAGTTGGAATCGTTGCCCTGATCTGGAACTTGCTTGGTTGTTTCGCGTTCGTCGCAGACCTCCGCCTGACACCTGACGATGTTGCGAAGCTGAGCGTGGCGCAGCAGGCGTTGTACGCAGCGCGCCCATCCTGGTCCATTGTCGCTACGGGTATCGCCGTGTGCGGCGGAGCGCTCGGGTGCATCGGACTCGTACTGGGCAAGCGTTGGGCCCATCCACTACTGACACTGTCGCTTGTTGGCGTGATCCTTCAGGATATTTGGTTGTTCGGCCTCAGCGGCTCGATGGCGACGGCCGGGTCAACAGCGATGATTATCCAGAGCCTCGTGCTCATAATCGCCTTGGGATTAGTACTGCTTGCGAGCAGAGCCAGGAGGAGCGGCTGGATATCCTGACCTGCAACCGAGCGTGATCGCGCGACTTTCATCATGAGTCGTGTGTGACTCGTCCGGATCGTTTACTGCACTCACTGGACAATTCGCGCGCGGCTCGCACTTCTACGCGCATCGTGCCACCGGGAGCGATCGCGACCATGAACTCGGCAAGCGTGGTTTGCGGCGTCATGACAATTTTGGCCGCGTCATCGTCATGTCTGCTACGTGTTTGCAGTGTGTGCCGGCTTTTTTATTGGGCTCAATCGGCGTCCGCAGTGAAAAACCGGTGTATATATTGCCTCCGCTTGACACACCCGGGTTGTCGCTCCGATAAGGACTGGTGTGACCAAAGCGCCCTACCATTGAGGAGCAATTACGCGTGAGGAATCTCTTTGATCCGGAGCGAGCCGAAGAAGTGAAGGCGCGGCTGGCGGGACTTCAGCCGACCAGTACGCGCCTTTGGGGTAAAATGACTGCACCCCAGGCGCTGGCGCACTGTTGTGCAAGCTTCCAGATGGCGTTGGGAGACACGAGACCTCCTCGAAAGCTCATCGGCCGCCTCATTGGCGGCTTTATCAAGCCGTTGGCACTCGGGGACGACGCGCCAATGCGCCGCAACTCACCGACCGTTGACGCCATGATCATCAGTGGTGAACGGGATCTGGCGGTGGAGCGGGCGCGCCTTGTCGGATTTATCGACAGGTTCGTCGCGGGCGGAGCCGCTGGCTGCACCGTTCATCCGCACCCGTTCTTTGGCCCGCTAACACCTGAGCAGTGGGCAATTCTCATGTACAAGCACACCGACCACCACTTGCGGCAGTTCGGTGCGTAGGCCCCGAACTCGGCTCCGATGACACAACCAGCTTGAAACGATCGGGATCCCGTAGCCGAAACATTCGGACACCAATCATGTCCCGCGGTTCGTCCTCCAGCACACCACCGCGCTCGAAGCTTCGCGCGACAGCGAATCCCATAACGTCACGGTACCACGCAAGGCTCTCGTGAATACCAGCGACGGTCAGCGATGCGGAAACCGTGTTCGCGATAAGCCGGCCGCACTCTCTGCCCGACGCACCATCACTCTCAACTGGCGGTATTGAGCTCATCAGACATCCTCCAGGTAAGAGTGTAAATTCCGCAGGTCGCTCGAATCCGTCCATGGCTGGCGACCGCGATGAAGAAGATAGTCAGATGTACAAATCGGCCGTTCGATCCCGCAACAATTTGAATGAACATGCGCAGATTCCCCGCGGTCCAGTATATAGCACCGTTCGCTGTCTTCCTTGCGTGTCTTGCAGTTGTGCCATTGCTCGCCATTCCGCAGCCGTGGGAATCGATCGCATGGGTCGTAGTGGTCGCCGCAACGATCGCGCTGACGTCACGCGATCTGGTGGCGTCCTTCCGTTTTCCACAGTGGATGCTCTCCGTCGCAGTCGGTGTCGCGGTATTCATCCTCTGGGTCGCACCCGACGCGCTGATACCGGGCTGGCGTGATTCGTGGATATTTCAAAACGGTATCACGGGACATCTGAAAGTTTCGATCAAACCGACCGAGCTCGCTGATCCACTCGTAATGTGGCTACGTATCGCTCGTGCAGTCATTCTGGTTCCGATTCTGGAAGAAATCTTCTGGCGCGGCTGGCTCCCGCGCTGGCTCAAGGACTCGAACTTCGAGCGCGTCCCCCTCGGGACGTACACTACGTTCGCGTTTATCGTAACAGCGGTTCTCTTTGCGAGTGAACACGGACCATTCTGGGAAGTCGGCCTCCTTGCAGGGATCATATACAACTGGTGGATGTGGCGCACCAAATCACTCGGCGATCTCGTGCTTGCCCACGCAGTGACAAACGGCTGCCTCGCCGCGTACGTCGTATTCACTCATCAGTGGCAATTCTGGATGTGAGCCACGATCTGCAATGGACCACGTTATGACGAACGATCCCGCAAACCTTGAGCTGACTCCGGCCCAGATGACGGCGATGAGCGAGGCCGTCGTCGCAAGAGTAGTCGCGAATCTCGCTAAGGTTTCAGAAACGCCGAGTCGCGGCGACTATACCGATATCGAAGCGCTATGTCGCTCGATGCGCGAGGACGCCCCCGAAAACGGTGTCGCCCTGGAGCCGCTGCTTGATCAGCTGTTCAATGAGTGGATTCCTCGCTCATTTACAACCACCGGCCCTGGATATCTCGCGTACATCCCCGGCGGCGGAGTTTACACCGCGGCACTCGCTGACTTCATCTCAGACGCCACCAATCGTTACACCGGAGTCTGGCAGGGTGCGCCAGCGCTCGTGCAACTTGAGGCGAACGTGCTCGACTGGGTGCGCGACTGGATGTGCTTTCCAGTCACGACACGCGGCCTGTTCACCACCGGCGGTTCCATGGCAATGTTCAACGCCATCGCCTGCGCGCGAGAGAAATTGCTCGGCGACGACATTCGTTCCGGCACACTGTACGTGTCGTCACAAGCACATCACTCGATCGTCAAGTCCGCGAAGCTCGCGGGCATTGCACAAGATCGTGTACGCACGATCAGCGTCGATGACAACTTCCGCGTTCGCGTGGACGAGTTGGAGCGAGCGATTGCTGCCGATCGGAGGGCCGGCCTCAGGCCGTTCATGGTCTTTTCGAATGCCGGTACCACCAACACCGGCGCCGTCGACCCAATCAACGTCGTAGCCGACATCGCTGCCCGCGAAGGACTCTGGCATCACGTTGACGGTGCGTACGGTGGATTCTTTCACATGGTGCCTGAGTTGCGGCCCCTGCTCAGCGGTCTTCCGCGCGCTGACTCGCTTGCACTCGATCCGCACAAGGCTTTGTTCCTTCCGTATGGTACCGGCCTGCTGCTTGTGCGCGACGGCGAAGCGCTCCGTGCGTTGCATTCGTCCACCGCGGGCTATCTGCCGGACAACCAGAACGAATTCTACGACCCGGCCCAGTATGGCCCCGAACTGTCGCGAGGGTTCCCGGGCCTGCGCGTGTGGCTCACGCTCAAGATCTTCGGTGCAGAACGCTACCGTGCAGCGCTGAAGGAGAAGCGCGATCTGGCTGTCTGGGCCGCTGATCAGGTGGCACGCGTCCCCGGCATCGTAATGGACGCATCACCGCAGCTATCAATATTTGCGTTTCATATTGAAGGCAAGGGGCTCGAGACGATCGACGCGCAGAATGCGGCCACGGAATCTCTCATGCACAGAGTCACCAAGCGCGGGCAGTTCATGCTGAGTGGTGCAATGGCTGGCGAGCGCTATCTTGGTCGCGTCGTTGTACTCAGTTTCCGCACGCGACGCTCGCACATGGAAACGTGCGTGCAACAGTTGGCAGAAGAGACCTCGGCGATACTTGCAGAAGCAGTGCTGCGGTGATTCTGCGGCGCCGATCCGGACGGATTTGTCCGGGTGCCGCCGCACTACGCGCGCGCGTTAAATCGAGTCCAGTGCCTGCAGAATATCGGCAGTCAGATCGTCAACATCTTCCAGTCCGATCGATACTCGCACGACGCCTGCGGCCGGCCGCTTGTCAGGCGCTACTGGTCGGTGCGTGAGCGACGCAGGATGTTGCACCAGTGAATCGACGCCACCAAGCGATACAGCGTTCACAATCAACTCGCACGCCTGAGTAAACTGTACTGCGGCGTCGTAACCACCCGCTAGATCTATCGCCAGCATGGATCCCGTTCCCTTCATCTGCCGACCGACGATGCCCTCAGGATCCGAACCAGGCAGCCCTGGGTACAGCACGCGTGCGACAGCCTTGTGACCCTGGATGCGCTGAACAATCTCAGTGGCCGTCGCCTGTTGAGCACGCACGCGCACTGGTAAAGTGCGTATCCCGCGATGCAGAAAATATGCAGCGAAGGGATGCAGCAGGCCTCCGGTAAGTGCGCGCACCTGACGCAGTCGTGCCACCCATTCTTCATTCGCTGCGATCACACCCCCCATCACATCGCCGTGACCGCCCAGATATTTGGTCGCGCTGTGCAGCACGAGCGTAGCGCCGTGTTCGATTGGCCGCTGCAATACGGGTGTCGCGAACGTATTGTCCACCAGTACCGGCACATCGCCCGACTGCGCGACGACTGCTGCAATGTCGATCAATTCGAGTGTGGGGTTCGCCGGTGTCTCGATGATGACGAATCCCGTGTCTGGCCGGATTGCCGCGCGCACTTCATGCGCACCGCACCATGTGACCGTCGTGCCCAGCAATCCCATAGTCAGGACGTGGTCAGTCCCACCATATAACGGTCTCACACCCACGATGTGCTTGCGCCCATTGTTGACTGACGCTATCAGCGCCGCGCTCAGAGCTGCCATCCCGCTCGAGAACGCCACAGAATTGTGCGCACCTTCAAGAGCCGCAAGCGCCGTCTCGAATCTCGCCACGCCGGGCTGCCACAGTCGTTGGTAAACCGCCGAATGACCAGGTAGGAGATCGCCGCCCATCGCTAGCTGTTCGTAGGAGTCTCCACCGGACTCCACGCTCACTAGCGGATTCGTCGTCGACAGATCGATCGGTGGCACGTGCGAACCGGCCTCGGTCAGACCTTCCATGCCGGCGTGCACGGCCATGGTATCGAACCTGGATTTCACTGTGCTCATACTCTAATGCAAGCAGTATCTGCTATGAACGGCAAGTACCGTAATAGCATCTTGCAAATTCCCGTGAAATATCGCAGATTATGCGAATATCCGAGGGTTTTTCACTATGGAACCGAAGAACGGTGGACTGGACAAAACCGACCGGGCGCTTCTACGAGCCGTCTCGGCGAACGCCCGAGTTTCCGGCGCCGCCCTGGCTGCGGAGCTGGGGGTCGCCGAGTCGACTGTTTCCCTCAGGCTGAGACGCCTCCAGAGCCTTGGATACATCCGCGGCTATCACGCAGACATCGATCTCGTGGCACTTGGCGCTTCCATCCAGGCGCTCATCGCTGTCCGACTGGTCAGACACGCCCGGAAGGAGGTCGATGCCTTCCGAAAGACTGCCCCAACCTGGCCCGGCGTACTCGCGCTCTATCACATGGCCGGCGCTGACGACTATCTGCTGCATGTCGCCGCCGCTGGCGCCTCCGAACTTCGCGAGTTTGTGCTGCGTTACCTTGCGCAGCATCCAGCGGTTGCCCACACTGAAACGAACATGATCTTCGAACACGTCGCGGCCCCGGGCTGGCGCGAGCTTCTGGCATGATCTCTCACATCAGCCGTCGTATGATGTCCCGATTCTTTCCTGATCTCTCAGAACATTGAGCCACGTGCACTGGGCAGACGTTCTCGCCGCCAACTGGGCGATCGACGCTGATCTCGAGCCCCTGCCGGGCGAGTTTGATCTCAATTTCCACGTAACTGCACGTGACGGCCGTCGCTTTGTCCTCAAGGTGATGCGTGCGAATTGCGACGCCTCGCTGGTCGACATGATGGTTTCCGCGCACGAGTACGTCCATGCGCGCGGCGATGTGTCCAACACGGAAGTTCCGGTGCCGTCGGTGATTCCCACTACATCCGGGGCTCTCTGGTGCGCGGCCGTCGACGTAGACGGCCGAGAGCGATTCATCTGGTTGATATCATTTCTCAACGGCAGCAGCTATGCGCTGTTCCGCCCGCACGGGTATTCGCTCATCACGGAACTGGGAAACCGGATCGCCAGGCTCGATCACGCGCTCGCCGGTTTCTCACATGCTTCAATGCAGCGCGATCTTAAATGGGATCTTCTCAAGGCAGACTGGATCGACGCGCACGCCGAGCAGATTGTCGACCCGGAACGGCGCGCGATTGTGCAACGGATCAGCGCTCAGTACGCAACGCTCAAGCCGGCACTCCTCGGCGAGCCGCTCTCCGCAATTCACAATGATCTGAACGACTACAACATTCTGGCCGTGCACGACGCTGGACAGCAACCCCACATAAGCGGTCTGCTGGACTTTGGCGATATCGCCTCGGGTCCGGCCGTGGTGGAATTGGCCATCGCGGCGGCATATGTCGCATTCGATCAGCCGGATCCGGAACGCGCTGTTGCCGCGCTCGTAACGGGCTTCAACGCGGTAACTCCCCTCAGCGGTGCACAGATCGATCTCATCTGGCCACTCCTCCTGATGCGGCTCGCTGTCAGCGTCACCAACTCGGCGTTGATGCAGTCGGAACGGCCCGAGGACCCCTACGTTGTCATCAGTGAAGCGCCAGCGTGGCGATTGCTTGAACGGGCGGAGCAGATCCCCGTCGCGCATGTTGCTGCTCGACTTCGTGTTGCGTGTGGACTCGCTCCGAGCGATTCAGCTTCTCGTACACTTGAATGGATCGATCACACACGAGGTCAATTCGCACCGGTCATGGGTGTCGAACTCGGCGATGTTCCGGTTGGTGAACTGTCGCCAATCGGCTGCACGGTTCCGCGTGACCCGACCTGCATGCTGGACGCGGAGGCGCTTGCGCTTGGTGCGGCATCGGATGACGCATACGAAGCACGAGCGACCTGGATCGGACGCTACGGTGAACCTAGACTTATCTACACAGATCAGGCATTCGCGCTCGGTCCGTATCGCGGCTCCGATCGCCGCACCGTGCATATCGGGGTTGATGTCTTCATGCCTCCCGGTGCGTCGGTGCATGCTCCGCTCGATGGTACCGTTGAGGTTGTCGAGTACCGCGAGCAGCACCTCGACTATGGCGGCATGGTAATTCTTCACCACATGCCGGCTGAGGGAGTCTCGTTCGCGACACTTTATGGACACCTTTCGCGTGGATCCGTGTCGCGCCTGCGAAAGGGCCAGCAAATTCGCAAAGGCGAAGCGTTCGTCGAGTTGGGCGACCCAACCGAGAACGGCGGTTGGGATCCACACCTCCACCTGCAGCTCGCGCTCAACCCGGATCTACTTGGGCACGATTGGCCCGGAGTTGCCGATCCTGATGATCTGGACTACTGGAGCGCCGTGTGCCCCAACCCAGCCGCGCTGCTGAATCTGCCAGATGCGCGCATCGCGTATGAGCCGCTCGACGTGGCAGCAATAAAAAACGAGCGTAGTAGCCGCTTCGCGCACAACCTCCGACTCAGCTACGCCGAGCCATGTCTGTTCGTGCGCGCATGGCGCACGCACATGTACGACGAATGGGGAAGGGCGTACCTCGACTCATATAACAATGTCCCGCATGTAGGTCACTCGCACCCACGCATCGAAGCAGTCGCGGCCGAACAATTGCGACGAGTAAACACAAACACGCGCTACCTGCAGCCGGAACTGATGGAATTCGCCGATGCGTTGCTGTCCAAGGCACCACCGCAGATGACGCATGTGTTCTTCGTCAATTCCGGAAGCGAAGGTAATGAACTCGCGTTGCGCCTTGCTCGTGCACGCACGGGCGGCAAGGACATGATTGTCGTCGCTCACGCGTATCATGGCAATACGACGGGCGCGATTGACCTGTCGCCTTACAAGTTCAATAAACCGCGTGGCGGCGGCGCTCCTGAATGGGTGCAGGTTGTGCCGGTCGCGGATGTGTACAGGGGAGAGCACCGTGGCGGCGACGCGGCGGAGCGTTACGCATCCGCAGTGGATGGTGCGATCGAACGGATTCGTGCACGCGGAGGACGCATTGCCGGGTTCATTGCTGAAACTTTCCCGAGCGTCGGCGGGCAGATCATCCCGCCTACGGGTTATCTACCAGCGGTCTACGCGCGTATCCGGGCAGCTGGTGGCGTCTGCATTGCCGATGAAGTACAAACAGGTCTGGGCAGGCTTGGCGAATTCTACTGGGGGTTCGAGCAGCAGCGTGCAACCCCCGACATCATCGTCCTGGGCAAGCCGTTGGGCAACGGCCATCCATTGGGTGCCGTAATGACGACCACCGAGATCGCGCAATCGTTCGACAATGGCATCGAGTACTTCTCCACGTTCGGCGGGAGCACGCTCTCGTGTCGCGTTGGAACGGAAGTACTTCGTATCGTTGACGAAGAAGGCCTCCAGGAGAACGCGCGTGTTACCGGCGGCTATCTGCTGCAAGGGCTACGCGACTTGCAGCGTCGGCATGATGTCATCGGTGATGTGCGCGGTACGGGGCTGTTCGTCGGAGTAGACCTGGTTACTGATCGCGAAACTCGTGCGCCCGCATCGGGTATCGCCGACTACGTGAAGAATCGCATGCGTGAACAGCGGATACTGATCGGTACCGAGGGGCCCGCCGACAACATCCTCAAAATCCGGCCACCGTTGACGATTGCGCAGGATGATGTCGATCAACTACTCGCGACGCTGGATGGAATACTGGGAGAAACAGCCGCGAATGCCTGACTGATCTGCACGCGACGACGAGTGTTGATGCGCGTCGCCACATGCAGATCAGTCAGTTGTCTACGCTTATTTCTGGCCGGATGCACCCGCGGTTTTCCTGCTGGGCTGGGACGGGTTCTTGACGTACTTGTCCAGCCAAGTCACTGTCTCCCACATCACATGCCGCAGGCTCTCGCGCGAAGTGTAACCATGTGGTTCGAGGGGAAGCTGGACGTATCTGACAATGCCGCCGTTACCCTTGATCGCAGCGTACATCCGTTCTGACTGAATCGGAAAGGTTCCGTCATTGTCGTCGTTGACGCCGTGTATCAGAAGGATTGGCGTCTTGATCTTGTCCGCGTAGAAGAACGGCGACATTTCGGAATAGATATTTTCGGCCTGCCAGAACGTACGTGGCTCTGCCTGGAAACCGAACGGCGTGAGCGTTCTGTTGTAAGCGCCGCTCTCGGCGACGCCAGCGCGAAACAGTGTTGAATGCGCCAGGAGGTTGGCAGTCATGAATGCGCCGTACGAGTGTCCGCCGACCGCGACCCGGTTGGGGTCTCCGACACCCAGCGAGTCAATCGCGTCGATTGCAGCCTTGGCGCTTGCGACGAGCTGTTCGACATAAGTGTCATTCGGTTCCTTGCCATCCTTTGCAACTATTGGCATCGAGGGTCCATCGAGAACCCCGTATCCCGCGGCAAGCAGCAACAACTGTCTGTCGCGCGGCAAAGTTGGTCGTTTGAACTGGTACGGCGAACCGCGGACCTGGGAAGCGGCAGCGGCCGAAAGAAATTCGCGCGGATATGCCCAGAAGAAGAATGGAAGCCGTCCCTGCGATGGCGTGTATCCCGCGGGGAGATACATCGTAGCGGAGAGCGTAACGCCGTCCGCCCGGGTGTAGGTTATCAGCTTGCCCGTAACACCAGCGAATGCCGGTGCTGGATCGGTCAATTCGGTGAGGCGGGTGGCTGCGTCGCTTCCGGCATCACGTCGGTAATAGTTTGGCGGGTCGGTCGGCGACTCCTGGCTTGTGACGAATGTCCGGGCCGCTGGATCAGTGAGCGATGCGACCATCTCGTAATGGGCGCCGGAGTTCTGCCAGATGCGATGTTTGGTGCCGTCCTGCATGTCGATCGCGTCCAGAAATGGGCGATCGCCTTCGGGAGATCCACCATCGCCTGTCAGATACATCGTATGCCCATCTGCTGCACGGAGCGGTACCATGCGGTCGCTTGGGTAGTCGTACACCATTACAAATCGACCGGGATCGCCGTAGCGATCTTCTGAACTGCGATCGAACAGAACTCGCGCCGAAGACAGCGACGCGGGATTTACAACCCAGCTGCGCAGTCTCGCCGTGCGCGACGTTCCTTCGTTGACGAGTGCGACGTCGGGATACATCCATGTCATCCCGCGATAGCGCATTTCGAGATCCATGAACGGCTGCATTGCACCCGTGAAAGGCGCTGCCAGCGTGCTTATGCGATCGTGCTTCGCCATCTGCTTGCGCGGATCGCCACCATCCAGCGCTTCGACCGTGAAGATCGTTGCGGGTACGTCGGGTCTCCATGATGCAACGCGTATTCCGGATTCGACTGCGTCGCGTGCGCTTGAGACGTTGTCCGTGAGCGGACGATCGGTGATGGTGCGCGCAGCCTTGCCGTCGAGCGACCACACCTCGATGCGCTCAGGGAAATCGTTGAGTGCAACCTGGTACGAATATGGGCGATGTACGGTGCGAACGAGCAGCCACTTGCCATCCGGCGATGCGTCAACACGTGTGTGAATCCCGGTCTTGCCGATATTCCTGCTGGCTCCGTCCGGGGTTACCAGTGTAATCTGGTTGGTAAAGTAGTAATCGAATAACGCTTCGTCGTGCTGATTCTTGAGTAGATATTCAATTGTGCGTACAGGTGCAGCACGTCCGTCCGATTCCTGAATGATCGGGCCCGACGGCGTTTGCCCCTCGGGGGGCGGAACGCCGCGTGAGGCGACGTTCATGATGCACACGAGTTCCGGTGACTTCGATAGCCAGTCGCACCCGCCGGTCACGGTGTTCACCGTATACGGGGTGATGCGCTTCGCGGAATGCGAGGCGACGTTTACCATCCACGCAGCGGTTCCGTTGCGCGTGGCTTCTGTCAACGCTACGTACCTGCCATCGTGCGACCATGACGGAGCGCCGAGCTTGCCGTGCAGGCCGGCCGCTGGTATGGAGGTTTCGGTTCCTGTCGAGACGGAAAACAGCCTTATACCCATCCCGAGTGACTTGTCGACAGTCGTGTATGCGATAATCCGACCGTCGGGACTCCAGGCATACTGCGCAATCCGTCCACCGGCTGGGACGGGCACTTCCTTTGCGGCCTGGCCGGAAACCGGTCGCAACCGCATGGACCGTATGCCTACGGTATCTACGCGGTAACTCGCAATCGGATGAAATCTGCGACCGGCGAGATACAGCGTCGGCTCCGCCATGTCTGCAATCGTAGTGACAGGCGCCTCACGAGCGGCGATGACGATCCATTTGCCGTCTGGACTGACGCTTCCAGTCGCTGCTGGTGGAGCGTCCAGAATCCGCCGGATGGATTCTGGTGGCTCCCGATAGCCCTGCGGTGACGTGACGCCCTGGGCGCCAAGGGGGAGGGCGGCCACCACTACGGCCGCACAGGTTGCAATTCGGGGGAGAAGCGACATTGGGGGCCTGTGCGCGGCGGCGCGAGAATCGTGTTTAGGGGGTCTCTATGCCAACCTAACGTGCCATGATAGCCAGCGTCTGTCAAACGGGGTTGTTCCGCAGTCGCCTCAAATGATTCGCTCGAACGCGACGCATCACGTCCGATCAGCGTCCATTCCCTGTTTCCGACCTCGAACTACAGAAAGCGTATTCTGGCGCGATCGTTGCGGGCTTGCCGCTCACCGGAGCAGCAATTTTCTCACCCACCCGTACCTTGGATGGCAATGCACCTTATCAATTCAATTATCTACGGAAATTCCACTCTGTCGTGGCTGATCGCGTTGGGGATCGCGGTCGGTTGCGCAGTTGTGCTCGCGCTCGTGCGTGTGACTCTTCTCAAAGTCCTGAAACCCACGACGACAGGACGGGCGTTCACACAGAATGTCATTCAGCATACACGATACACGTTTTTCGCCGTCATCAGCATCACCATTGCGGCGACGTATCTCACATTGTCGGCGCGTTCGGAACATGTACTGGACGTAATTGCTACGCTGATCACGCTGCTGCAGGTCGCCTGGTGGGGGCACGGCCTCACGACGTTCTGGGTGCACCGCGTAATCAAGCGACGGATCAAGGAGGATATCGGCAGCGTAACTGTGATACGTACGATCGGGACCATGATACTCGTTGCGCTATGGATTGTAATTCTCATCGCCATCATAGCCACTCTTGGCGTCAACGTGACTGGCCTGGTTGCCGGTCTCGGAATCGGTGGTATCGCGATAGCTCTGGCAGTCCAGAACATCGTTGGCGACCTCTTCGCATCGATCTCCATCATGGTCGACAAGCCGTTCGTGGTCGGCGATGTCATTCAGGTGGGTACAATGCTCGGAACCGTCCAACAGATCGGACTGAAGAGCACGCGACTGGCTAGCCTGTCAGGTGAGCAGTTGATATTTGGTAATGGGGATCTGCTGAAGTCGCGGATTCAGAACTACAAGCGAATGGTCAATCGACGCATCTTGTTTACCATTGGCGCTGAGTACGGAACGCCAGCCGAACAGGTGGAGGCCATCCCGGAGATGATCAAGTCCGCGATCACCGCACAATCGCCGGTTCGATTCGACCGAGCTCACTTCAAGGAATACGGTGACTCCGCGCTTACCTACGAGGCGGTGTATTTCGTATTAAGCCCAGACTACAACACGTACATGGACATACAGCAGGCGATCAACTTCATTCTGTATCGCGACTTCGAAACGGCTGGTATCGGCATGGCTTTCCCGACTCGCACGGTGATGTTGCATTTGACCTCTGACGACTCCGCCGCAATCGCGACGATCGCCAAGGCGCACGCACAAAACTCGGACCGAAGTGCCACGCAGGAATCAAGCACCAGCTCACAAGGTGAAGGGGATTCAACGCCCGGACCCAAATGACAGCACGCCGCGCACGGAGTCAGAGCAGCAAGGCGACCAAGGCTTCAGACTCCGGCGCTCCCGATAAGGACGCCGAACCAGCCCACTTATGGCTGAACCCAGGCGACCGCGAAGACATTTTTCACGAGACCGCCGGTAGCGCGACGAGTACCGGAATTCCCTACTGGCTGGTTCTGCTGCTTGCGGGCGCGATCGCCGAGTTGGGCCTTTCGCTTGACAGCGCGGCCGTGGTCATCGGCGCAATGTTGATCGCACCGCTTCTCGCGCCGATAGTTGGTCTTGCATTAGCTCTTGCAGTGGGAGATAGTCGGCTCGCCATTCGGACGGCGATTGTAATCGCTGCAAGCACTCTGGGCGTGATAGCAGTCGCGGCGTTGCTCACGTTTTCACTGCCGTTCCACACGCTTACAGATCAGATCTCCGCGCGTACGCGACCCAACATGCTCGACCTCGCGATTGCTGTTTTTTCCGGACTCGCTGGTGCGGTAGTTACTGTCGCCCGCGGGAAACGACTTTCCGGTACGGTTCCTGGAGTCGCAATATCGGTCGCACTCGTTCCGCCACTCGCTGCAGCCGGCTTTGGGATCGGCTCCGGTTGGAACTGGACGATCATTCGCGGTAGTCTCCTGCTGTACGGCGCAAATCTCGCCGGCATCGTTATGAGTGCCATGGTGATGTTCCTGATTGTGGGAATGCATCACAGTCAAGTACTCTCAGTTGCCACGGCATGGCATCGTGAAAAAGAGGGAAACCCCGAGTGGGCGTGGCTCGGCCGAATCCCCGGGATAAGATCGCTTGGCATTCTGGCATCGCCATGGGCACGTGTCGCGCTTGTGCTCGCATTCGTTGCTCTCGTAGGTGTCCCGCTGAACTCCTCGCTACGTCAGATTACTCGCGAGGCTCATGTCCGTCACGCCATCGATGTCGCGGAGAAACAGTTCACGCGCCCCGGTCGCTCTTTTATCGTGAGCAGCGATATTACGCTCGGTGATGGCGCCACGCAAGTTGCGCTCAACGTCGCTACAACCTCATGGTTCACTGACGCCGAGCGAACCAACTTCGAGAAGAATGCCACTCGGCTGGCGCACGAGCCTGTGACGCTGGTGTTGGAACAACTCCCCGCTTCAACCGGTGACGTCGCCAACTTCACCAAGCTCCTCGGATCGCAAAAGACAACGCGGGCCCGCGGCGGATCAGCGTCGACGGGTGGATTGACGAGCAGTCTGCCGGAGACAAGTGCGTCGATTGGTACAGCGGTAGACATGCTCGCGCTGCCCGACTCTGTCGCAATCCTGGACTATGAGGTCGTAATCAGTGGTAGCACGGCACCTCCGGAAATAAATCTGGTGTACCTTGCTCCAGATTCTCTCACCACACAGACCGTCCAGATAATCACGCGACAGCTTCGCCAGGCGCTTCAGTCTCCATCTCTACTACTGAACGGACAGTTCGTTCAAAGGGAGCGTCGTATGGATCCACGCTCTATCGCTGCAGTCGATTCTGTCGCCACGATGCTGACGCGATATCATACACTCGCGGTGAGGATTACTGCTGGTGCGGATATCAGTGCGACCAGACTCGACTCGATGGTCGTACGTATTCGGCGTGCTGCCGGTGATTCGGCGCGGGTTGTTGTTGCACGCAACGCGTCACGCGGTGCCACACTTCTTATCCGGCTCGATACCCGTACCAGGCCGACTCCTCCAGGGCCACAGGAGAAGTAGCCAGCCGTTCGTTGGCTATCTCGGCGCAGATGGCGGTTTGGGAGCACTCGCATCACCGTCAAATTCAACGCGTTCCGACGACTGATCCATCCCGACTCGGCCGATTGTAATACTGGCTCGGGCGTACGACTCGGCGCGCACCGGGCTTCCCGCCATGCGGCGCAACATGGACAGCTGGCCACAGTGCGTAAGCGCGTCGGCGATAGGGCCCGAGAATATCATTTCTACGGGCTTGCCAGGCGGCCCCGATTCCAATCGCGCGTCCATGCGCGCCAGAGCCGCGAATATCCGCTCGCACTGTTCACTCCAGCCCAACCCGCTCACCGCCAACCATCGGTACTCACCATCTGCCATGCGCTCACCCCACTCCAACAGGTCACCGATATGGCCTAGCAGTGCGAGTGGTGACCGAACCCCCGAGCCGGCGTCGAAGTTCTCGAAACCGGGTGGTATTTCGCGGACTACCTTTTCCAGTCGGTAGGCAAGAGTCGCGATAGTGTACCGCAGCATTGTTCTGTCGTCGCTCATCCGTAGATCCTGTCCATTATGACGTTGACTGTGTGTACGTGCACGTATGGGTCGCCCACACCGATCATCGCGCCCTGAACAACCAGCTCAACTTCACAAAGAATCCGTCGTTCAGCCGGTTGTAGTCGTTGAACCGCAAGCCATTCGGCTCGTCCAGCAACGCTCCGTAACCAACAAAGAACACGGTGCCCGGTATCGGCTGATACGAGAACAATCCCTGTAGCCGCATCCTGTTTGCGGTTGCCGCCAGCGCCGGCGAATAGGTACCGCTCGACGCATTGTAGAACAGAATCGGTGCGTTGTTATTACGAGCGTCGCTCAATGCATCCTGCTTCTGCGCGTCGTACTCGGTCACCAGACGCACGAAGACAGATGGCGTGACCTGATATTCCACTTTCACATACGGGATCTGCCGTTCGGCAACCAGCGATCCTGTCGGGCGCCGATTGTATTTCTGCAGCGCGTAAGTGCCGTCCACCCGCAGTTGCGTCGTCGGCCGCCACGATACTGACGCGTTCACGAACAGAATCTCGGCCTGTTCCCATTCATAGAAGTTCTCGTCCTGCCCAAAGATGACCGAGAGGCTTCCGGACAGGTGCGCGCCCTGCGGTGTTTCAGCGCTCAGAATGAAATCCTGATTCGGAATCCGCTTGCGACCCACGAACTGGACAGTGTCGAGTCCGGCAACGATACCTGGTACTACAATGCGATAGTTCGTGTAGATCGATGGGTCGTACCCGAATACCTCGCTGTACACGCCCGCACCGAGTTGCCAGCCTCCGCGCAACGTGGCGGAAAAGTCGAAGTGCAACTTCCTGTTCTGAAAGTCATCGCCCCCGAGTAGTCGACGATACTTCCATTCGCCGATAATCCCGAGTACACCAGTGAAGTTCTCCACCAGTGCCCCCTGCTTTCCAAGGAATGAGAGGCGATGTGACAGATTTATATTCGCGATGTCAGCCTGGCTGATGAATCCGCTCTGGGTTGCGAACTTCGGATCGATCGCTCTGATCGAGTAGTTCAGGCCGAATGTCCGGCCGTTGCGGTCGACTGCGAGATTCCATAATGATCCGCCAAATTTTCTGCCCGGTAGTTGAGTCTCGCTCGCTGCGAGCTGAGCGCTGACGGTGTATAGCTTGTTGAATACGAGCCGGGTATCCGCACCCATTACACGGTTGTAGTTTGACTCGTCCTCGCGATCCGTGTACAGCAGGCCGACGCGCGAGTCGCTGCCCAGATCACGTTGCGCGCGCGCGATCGCAAACGCGGGGTGGTTGCTTCCGCTCACGGATGTGCTCGGATCGTCGAAGGCGGTCAGGAAGGCGACATTCGTACCTGCAAGTGTTCCCGTGAGCTTGCCAGCAGCTGTTGGCTGTACGATTTGCCTGGTGTATACCAGCCTGTTCGGTACGTTGAATTGCTCGATGCCATCCAGAAAGAACGGGCGCCGCTCGGGATAGTACAGCGCACTCCGTGGATCGTATGACAGTTGATTGACGTCCGCTTCGACCTGCGAGAAATCCGGTTTGGCGGTCGCGTTGAGCGTGAGATTGTTGGTGACACCCCAGCGCAGATTCGCGCCGACATTCGTGTGATCGAGCGTGTAGCCGTAACCAGCCGTTCGTTGCGCGCCGCTGGCTGTCTGCGTGATCTCGGGATTGAACTCGAGTACGGTGCCACGGTGCAGATCTGTGAGTCCAACAAGTGTGCCGGATTGCCCGAGAAATGATGCAGCAGCACGACTTGCTGGCGCCCATGAATCGTCGTATCCAGAATGCTTCACATGTCGGGTGACGTTGAAGCCCCAGTCCTGCGTTGCAGTCGCCTGATAACGAATACTCTTGAATGGAATGCGCACTTCCACTTCGTATCCGTACGGTGTTACCTGTCCCTGAGATTGCCAGATGAAATTCGCGCTGAGGTCGGGCAGCGCGCGCCCCGTGGATGCATTGCTCGTCGTACCGAGGCCAGCGGTATTGTTGGAAGCGCCACTTTCCACCAGCGTCCCGTCGGCCTGGCTGCCGAGCGGATTCACCTGGAAGACGAACGCCTGTCTGCCATCGTTGAAGGTGCTCAGTAGAAACTCGATTCGATCTTCCGCGTCTATGTGATCGCGATCAGCGAGATTCGGATGTACGGTCTCGTGTGATTCGTATGCGCGAACGCCGAGGTACATCGCGGTCGATGAGTACCAGACAAGGACTTCGGTGGAGTCCGCAGCAGGCACACCATCCGACGGTGCAAACTGCGAGAAGCCCGTGAGTCGAGCCGCCTGCTTCCACTGTGGTTCTTCCAGTTTCCCGTCGATGGTGATGTCACCATCCAGACGTGGCGGTGCGACGCGAATCTGATGCTCGCGGCCGTTATAAGTCGTCGCTGGCGCGGGAGTCGCTTGAAGTGGCGCGGCGAGTAACGCCGCGAGTGTCACAGTGAGAATCATCCGGTTGGTTCCAGGTGGTTCCAGGTGGTTCCAGTTGTGGTACTGGTAATCGGAAAAGTGTCGCCCTCAACTTAGTCCCGTGTTGGGCGCGTAAAGATGGCGTGCAATTTTTACGGTCCGCGAAAGGGGCATTCCTCAGGAATTAGCCTTCCATGTTTCATCCTTGCTTTCGGTATTTATTCGGTATATTCCAACCCTCCGGTAGAGTCCGGGTAAACATCTGTAGTAAAGGACATGGCCGCATCTTCTGCCTTACGCGATCTACGCGAGCTACGCGAACTGCTCGATCTCAAATTTCCGGACGCTGTTCCGCTCCAGCGCCATCGGACGGAAGTTGTGGCAACCGGGATCGGCGAGCTGGATAACATCTTCCCGAGTGGAGGATTCCCGCGCGGCAGGCTCTCCGTCTGGACCCCAGGCGGCGGTGCCACGGCTGTTCTGCGCTCGGTGTGCCGGTCGGCCGTATCAGGTGGCGAGCGGTCAGTATGGATCGACGGCGGCGGTACAATGGCGGGAGCGTTCTGGGATGCAGGCCCGATCCTGATTCGCCCAACCAGTCGGCTCCAGGCGCTGCGTGCGGCAGAGTCGCTGCTCAGGTCGGGTGGATTCGCGGTCGTCGTACTGGCCGGCGCCGATCCCGAGGGAACCGAGAATGTGCGACTCTCTCGCGCCGCCCATGAGAGCGGCAGTGTCTGCGTTGCACTCACATCGAGCGCAACGACATCAGCCCTCCGCGCATCATCGTCAATTCGTCCGCACAGTTATGTGTGGCGCCGAGATCCGCATGGCGATGCAGCAGCAATAGATGCGGCAACGATAGAAGTGCGCATCTCATCACTAGGCTGGAACCGCCGCGCGCACGTCCTCCTCCCAGTACGCAGAGATGAACCCCGCATGGCGCTCCCAGCCGATCTGCCAGACCGGCGCGGAACCAGATGATGTCGTCATCCCGCCGCAGGTCGGGATCCCATCGTCATCCCGCCGCAGGTCTGGATCCCGTAAGGCGCGGATTTATCCGCGCCTTACGGGATCCACACCAGCCATGATCATATAGCGCTTCCGGCAATGTCTTTTCTCTGCCTCCATAATCCCGCATGGCTCGCCGAGCCACCGGTCACGCTGCATGCGCCGCTCCTCACAATCGTGCCGCGCGTCCTCTCCGCTGGCGATCTGGTATGGGCCGACCTGCGCGGCCTGCCGGTACGCGAAACTACCGAGCGCGTACGGAATGCATTTACTGCACACAATGCAATCTCCAGCAGCGTGAAATGCGGCGTCGCATCAACCGCAATTGCCGCTGAAGTCGCAGCGCGTCACTCTCAACAATCGGTCACTTATGTACGCGCTGGCTATGATCGCGATTTCCTGGCTTCGTTTCCCATTTCTGTCCTCGCCCCCGACCGAGCGCTCGCGAACCTGCTCGACGGAACCGGAGTGGAATTCTGCCGGGATCTTGCTCGCCTATCCCAGGAATCTGTCGAAATACGACTCGGCGTCGAAGGAGTAAAACTCTGGCGACTCGCGCGCGCCGATGATGCTCGTCGCGTATTCGGATCGATGCCGTGTGCATTGCCAGAAGCGTCGCTCGAATGGACCGATTACTCGATCCGCAGAGCAGAGCGCCTGGTCTTCGTGATCAATGCGCTGTTCGGAAATGTGTGCGAGGCGCTGAAATCACGCGGGGAAGGGGCGCTCGCGGTGACGATAAGTTTCGCGCTCGCCAATCGCACGGTGCTGGATCATCCGGTTCGTGCAGCGCGCGCAACCGCTGGGCAGAATGCGTGGATGCGCCTCGTTCGCCTGGAAATCGAGCGCATCGTATTCCCCGATGCCGTCACAGGCATCACGCTGCGCGTTGACATCACATCCGGCACGGGTGGTCGGCAGGGCGATGTCTTTGATCGCGGGTTCGGCAGCGAGTCAGCTGCAGAAGAAGCGCTCGGACAGCTCATGGACGATCAGGGAGCCATAGCCGTGGAACCGGAAAACAGCGCGCACCCGCTGCTGGATCGACGCACCGCGTGGACTTCGCTATCGGCAACGCGTGTCATGGAACGGGCCCACACATATGCCGCGTCGCTATCAAAAACCGGCGAGGCCGCTCTGACACTGCAACTGCTCCCCGAACCAAAACGCATATCCGTCGCGACCTTCCGACGGCGCGGTGATGATATACCGCGCATGTATCGTGATGCAAGCGCGATGTACGATATAATCGAAGCAGCCGGCCCTGATCGCGTGTCAGGTGGTCGATGGGACGAGGCCTACGCGCGCGAATATTTTCGTTGCGTTCTGGATAATGGTGGCCTTGTCTGGCTGTACCGCGATGCGCGCAATGGTGTGTGGTATCTGCACGGTTGGTGGGATTGATGCCATACGTCGAGCTCCGCGCCCACACAGCATTCTCCTTTGGCGACGGCGCCGTGTCGCCCGAGGCTCTCGTCGAACGCGCCGCAGGCCTTGGCTACGACTCGATAGGCATCACCGACACAGCGGATCTGGGCGGCATGGTGCGAGCCAAGGTCGAGGCCGACAAGCGCGGGGTTCGATTGATCGCCGGAACAGAGCTGCGAGTCGATGGAAGACCAATGGCGCTGCTGGCGCGAGATGTTCAGGGTTGCCGCAATCTCGCGTCGCTCATCACGCGCGCGCGGGTCGGGTCGCTCAGAAGCTGGTCGCCCAGCAACAGACAGCGCAAGCGCGGAATGCCCGGTGTGCCATGGTCGCATGTAGCGGAACGTGCGGAAGGATTGCATCTGCTCACCGGCCCGGCATCCGGCACCATCGCCCAGCTCCTGCGCGAAGGCAGGCGTGATGACGCCGAGCGAACACTTCATGAATGGCGCGAAGCGTTTGGCGGAAGAATCGCGGTGGAAGTACAGCGTCATCGCGGGTGCGGCGACGAGAGTGCGCTGGCTGGTGCGCTGGTGGATCTGGCACGAAGTTCTGAAACACCATGGGTCGTGTGCAATGACCCGCGTTATCTGGACGACAACAGCAGATTGATTCACGACATGCTCACAGCCCTGCGTGCCGGTCTCGATCTCGATCGTGCGACGGAGCGTGGCCTGTTGCATCCCAACGGTGAATGGCGCCTCCGTTCACCAGAAGAAATGCTGGAGATGTGGAAAGGATTGGAAGATGGAATCGAGGAGAGCGAACGCATAGCATGGGAATGCGACTTTTCCGTACGCTGGCTCCGGCCACCATTGCCAGCGTTCCCGGTCGGACCTGGCGCCAGTGCGGAAGAATACCTCCGTGTTCAGGTATACGAAGGCGCGCACGTGCGCTGGGGTGCAACACTGAGCAGCAAACAGCGCGGTCAGCTCGAGCACGAGCTGGCGGTAATCAACAGACTGGGCTTCGCCGGCTTCTTTCTCGTGATGTGGGACGCTGTTCGCTTTGCACGGCGGAAGAATATCCTGTGTCAGGGCCGCGGCAGTGCTGCCAACTCCGCGGTCGCATACTGCCTCGGCGTAACCGCAGTAGATCCCGTTCTGCACGGTCTTCTGTTCGAACGATTCCTTTCTGAAGCGCGAATCCCGGGGCCGAGTGGCGAATATACCGAGGCGCCGGATATTGATGTCGATATCGAGCACGACAGACGTGAAGAAGTTCTCAATTATGTGTATGGCAGTTATCAACGCGATCATTCAGCGATCACGTGCACGGTCCAGACATACCGTGCGCCAAACGCGATCCTCGATGCGATGCGCGCACTTGGTTATCCCGCCGAGCTTGGCTTCGAGCTGTCCAGGCGACTTCACAGGTTCGATCCGGAGGAGGGTGTAGCGAAAGTCCAGGGAGAACTCGCTGAGCGTTTTGGTGTCGATCTGACATGTCCGCGAGGTCGCGCGATACTCACCGCAATGACGGCATTCGATGGGTTGCCGCGCATGCGCTCGACGCATGTTGGCGGCTTCGTGCTTTCTTCCGCGCCGCTGGGCGACTACATGCCGATCGAACATACATCCATGGGTCGCACGATCATTCAGTTCGACAAGGATGATCTGGATTTTATCGGTGCACCGAAATTCGACTTTCTGGGACTTGGCGCACTGGCACTCGTGCGTCACGCGTTTGATTCGATTGAAGCGCGTACTGGCGCCCGGATGGAGCTGTACAACCTTCCGCCGGACGATGCGCCGACTTTCGCGATGATCTCACGCGGTGATACGGTCGGAACTTTCCAGATCGAGAGCAGGGCACAGATAGCATCGATACTCAACACTCTTCCACAGGTCATGTATGACATTGTCGTACAGATATCGTTGAT
>JBDTAW010000068.1:0-2079 GCA_039924445.1 Gemmatimonadaceae bacterium | reverse complement strand
TGGAAATGCGCTAGTCAATGCCGCCAATCCCCGCCGGCGGTGCCATCCGGGCTCGCAAGCACGACCTTGTAACCATCTGGATCGCGCAACCAGATCTCCCAGTGATTTGGGCCGCCGTTGCCCTCTGACAACCTAGCAAGCGCTGATACCAGCGACTGCTCGCCTCGACATCACGGGCACAGATGAGTGGCTGTGGACGCATGGGGATCGGCCTCCGGCCGCCAGACAGGGTGCGACTGACATTACTCCGCCCCCGAACGTAGAGAATTCCTCACCGTAGCACCAGTGACCAAACACCTAACTCGGATCAACCCCTTTCCAATTCACTCTCCACGCGCGAATCTCTGCATACGTCAATGCACGCATAAATCGCCGTTTCCACCCGCCGCGCGAGAGTTTCTCTTTCTCCTCGATGGGAACAACGGCTGGAGAGTCGCGGCATGGCACCGAAGGCGATCGTCGGTGCAAGCATGCGCAAACTCGTCCATCTGATTTACGGCGTCATCAAGTCAGGAACCTACTTCGATATGCAAATCCCGATGCGCGGCCTTGCATTTCAAGACGGTATCTGACTCCCACTCCACCCCTGTCATCTGCCTGTTAGGTTCGCTCGGTACATTGACATGGCAGGGGGTGTGACGATGCGGCTACTCCTGGCAGAAGATGACAACCAACTCGGTCGGACGCTCGCGAAGGGATTGCGCGAACACGCATACTCCGTTGATGTCGTGGAGGACGGCGCAGCGGCGCTGTATCAGGCCGCTGTGAACGAGTATGATCTCATCATCCTGGACGTGATGATGCCGCGGAAAGACGGGTTCGTGGTATGCAGGGAACTGCGCGAGCGTGGAAATCGGACGCCGGTGCTCATGCTGACGGCCCGCGACACTGTCGCGGACAGGATTGCTGGACTGGACGCGGGTGGCGATGACTACCTGCCCAAGCCGTTCGCATTCGAAGAGCTGCTCGCACGCTTGAGGGCGCTGCTGCGCCGCGGACATGAACTATACCCGACCAGGATTGTGGTGGGCGATCTTACCGTCGATACCAGGGCACAGACGGTACATCGGAATGGTCGCCCGGTGCCGCTGACGACGAAGGAGTACTCTTTGTTGGAGTTTCTGGCTCGGAACGCTGAGTGTGTAGTGGACCGGGAAGCTATCTGTGCGCACGTCTGGGACGACAACCATGATCCGTTCTCGAACGCAATCGAGGTTTATATAAACCGGTTGAGGCGGAAGGTGGATACCGCGGGAGAGAACCCGCTTATACATACCCGTCGTGGCGCCGGATATGTGTTAGGAACAGCACCGGCCGACGCGTCGCTTACGCCCACCACTTCCGCAGTCAAAGCGGCGGTTCCGAGCGGTGTAACGGCGGGGTCGCGCATGGATACTGCGTAGAAGCATGCTGATGACTCAACGATGATATTCCGATCGGTTCGTGCACGGCTCGCGCTGTGGCACACAGCCGTGCTCGCCGTTTTGCTCACCGGCTTCGCGCTCACGGCATACGTCTTTCTCGAGCGAAGCACCGCAGCACGAGCGGAAGACTATCTGGCCAGCGCAGCCGCGGGTTTTGTCACCGATCTCGCGGCCGAACGAACGGATGCACCTTCGGACTCTGCGGCGATTGAGTCGGCTGCATCGGAATTTCGGGTGCGAGATCTTGGCGTCCTGATCTTCGACCACGAAGGACGCCGCATTGCAGATGGCAGTGGCGGCCTCCTCCGCACATCGACATCGCCTGCTCGGAAGCGGCACAGGAGCGCGGAGTCGGAACCGGCCCTCGACACGGAGCGGCTGCGTCAGGCGGTGATGCAGTCTGTCGCCCCAAAAACGCGGGAATTCACGTTGCCAGATGCGGAAGGCGGATACCGGGTGTCGCTTCTGTTAGTGCAACTTCGGAGCGGACTCTACCGGGTTGCGATGGTCGAATCCCGCCACGCCGAGGATGAGACCTTACAGGAGGCCCGGCTCGCCTGCATGATCGCCATTCCGGTAATGTTGTTCGCGGCCGGCGTGGGCGGATATTTCCTCGCGAAACGTAGCCTCGCCCCTGTAGCCGTAATTAGTGAGC
>JBDTAW010000067.1:0-8397 GCA_039924445.1 Gemmatimonadaceae bacterium | reverse complement strand
TCGATCTCGCAGAGCATGAACGGGGGAGAAGCAAATCTAGGGCCGCTGCCGGCGTTTGACCCGAGACCACGTAGACAACGGGTATGTGTACGATGGCGTACATGTTGCTGACAGTGGCTATCTGCACATGGAATCGTGCTGAATTGTTGCGTCAAACACTTGAACGCATGACTGCGCTCACCGTTCCGCCGGATGTCACATGGGAGCTTCTGGTCGTCAATAACAACTGCACCGACTCGACAGATTCGGTCGTCGCTGCGTATGAAGATCGTTTACCGCTGCGGGCGCTCTGGGAGAAAACGCCGGGACTGAGCAACGCGCGCAATGCCGCTGTCGCCGCTGCGCACGGCACGTACATCTTGTGGACCGACGATGATGTGCTTGTGAATCACGCTTGGTTATCCACATACGCCGACGCGTTTGCTTGCTATCGCGATGCTCGCGTCTTTGGAGGTCCGATCAAACCGTGGTTTCATGAAACCCCGCCACGATGGTTATCGGAATCGCTGCACGAGGTCGAACCCGCCTACGCGATTCGCGATTTCGATTGCGGGGATCGCGAACTGGATGACGATCTCATTCCGTTTGGTGCCAATATGGCTTTCCGCACGGACGCACTTCGTGAGGTTCCCTTCAACCCGGCGCTTGGCCGTACCGGAACTGAAATGCTCGGAGGCGAGGAAGAAGTGGTGATTCGAACGCTTCTGCAAATGGGTGTGAAGGGACGCTGGGTGTCGGGCGCCGAGGTGCAACATTACATTCCCGTCGAGCGGCAGAATGTGGAGTATCTCCGCCGGTTCTACGAAGGCATCGGCGCAACCAAGGCACGGATGGACGGACAGCCGCGCGGCAGACTGTTTTTCGGCAAGCCACGATGGGTGTGGACCGAATTCGTTGCCACCGCGGTTAAATATCGTCTGCATCGTGTATTCGCACCGCCGCCTGTCTGGGTGCGATCATTGCGACGCGCAAGCATGGCACGGGGCCGTTTCTTTTTCACAGCGAGGATCGCATCGTGACTACTGCGGCAGAGCTGCCGCCCAGCTCATTTGGTGTAGAACAGATCGACTCAGAGGCGGGAATGGAAGTTCGGCGGAAATCAGCCGACGACAAACTTATCGATACACTCAGACGAACGTCCATCGACGTTCTCGGTTCTGTCGTTCCACGCGACCGCCCGATTGCGCTCCTCGATTTTCCGCGATATTCAAATATCGGCGACTCCGCTATCTGGCTCGGCGAAACAAATTGTCTCGCTGCCTTGGGCGTACCACGAGATCACGTGCGTTATATGTGTGATGTCGCGACGTACAGCGAAGCGGGCCTTCGCCGATCCATCGGAGAGAGCGGCGTCATCCTCCTGCATGGCGGGGGAAATTTTGGAGATCTCTGGACAGCGCATCAGCAGTTTCGCGAAACTGTGATCGGAGCCTTTCCGAACAATCAGATCGTCGTTCTTCCGCAGTCGATCCACTTTATCGAGCCGAGTGCCCTGGACACGGCAGCGGATGCATTCAACCGACACGGAAACCTTACTGTTCTTGTGAGAGATCAGCCGAGCCTTGACGTACTGCAAGAAAGATTCACAACGCGCAACATGCTTTGCCCGGATCTGGCGTTCTGCATTGGAAAGCTCGATCGACCAGTCCAAGCGGACCAGGACATAGTATATCTGGCGCGCGTGGATCAGGAATCGCAGTTCTCAGCTGATACCGGGCCAGATGCGGATGTCGCGCCGGTGGACTGGCCTGACGTGGCAAACGTCCGCGCGTGGCGGTTTGGTAATGCGTTCGCCGAGTTTCAGACAAACCATCCGGTCTTGGCGCGAACTCTTCGCGTACCGATTCAGAAGGTCGTGCGCAGTAGCTACAACGCGATGGCAACTGAGCGGGTTACGCGCGGCAGTGTTCTTCTGGCTCGTGGCAGAGTTGTAGTCACAGATCGTCTGCACGCTCACATCCTTGCACTGCTGATGGGAATTCCGCACGTCGTCCTGGATAACAATTACGGCAAGATTCGCCGGTTCCACGACGCATGGACGAGCGAGTCAGTGCTTACGATGTTTGCAGAGAGTATCGAAGAGGCTTTCGACCTGGCTGACGGGATGCTTCGCGATTGCTGTTGACCAACACTTCTTTCACGCTTTCTGCAGCTCCAATTCCACCGCTCCGATAGTCGCGCGCAGCAACTCCGGATCGACGCTGAAATCGGCCGTCATTGGATTGTCACACTTGCGACCGTCGTAGCTTCCCAGAATGGAGTAATACACCATGCGAGCTGAGTCAGCCGCCGTGTAGAAATATGGATAGACGTGATCCGGCGGTGTCAGTTCAATCAGCACGGCTCCTGGCGCGCAAAACACAACGTCGCCGAGTGCTGCTCCGTGTGCTCCGACGATAATCTCGGCGTCCGAGTAGTGGTGCCGGACGGACCGGTCGCTGGACACGATCGTCTCGAATCCGCACGAAGCGAGGACCGACTCGATCGCGTCCTCATTGGTGATGTTCCGCGAGAATCCGCGCCTGCTTATGAACAATCGACGTTTGCCTTTCGGGTGGTTCGATACGTGCGACCGCCAGAAGCTTGCGACCCACGGCGGAGTGTTGCGACGGACCCCCGGAAATGTGGGAGCGATGAGCCGATCGCATTGCACTACAGAAAAACTTTCGGCAGCGACAATCCGGTCCATCGGCAATCCGCATAGCTGTGCAGCTGTTCGCCGTCCTTCAGATCCGAGATCCGGAACGAGCACGTGCGCGACATCGCCCCAACTGTAACCGGCCCCTTCAAAAAGTGACGTTCGGGACAGGCCATCGAAAAGCATGTGCGCATAGTTCGCCGGCCAGTCACTCGCAAGCGTGAGGGTCGTCCCTTGCAGGTGAGTTACCGGACTGAGGTCCTGATATCTGTAGATCGGACACTCATCGCGCTCCGAGCCATACCAGCAGTGGTCCGGTAGAAACGTGTCATCACTGGCGATTATCCAGCCATGCGGGGTGACGACTCGCGCGTTTTCAAGCGAGGCTACACCAGCGGCAGGAAGCGTTTGCGCCACTCGCGCAATCATCCGCTGTGCGGGATAGTTGACACAGCGGGGTGGCTGTCGCGTAACGGGACCGGCGGGGACGACTTCGCGCCATTCCATGCCGTGCGATGCGCAGTACGCGGCGGTACCGGACCAATGACGCGGTGGTCCAAAAATGTTGGAATCCAACGGTAGCCACGCGCTCCGCCTGGAGTTCTGAAATACGGATGCCACGCGCCTGTACGCGGCCCCCGCCAATCGCCGCGCGCCGCGTGCTACAGCGGACTCAGACACGGAACCGGCGCATCCTGCTCTAGTTCCAGTCCAACATGGTACTCGCCCACAACGCGCGGATCCGCTGCGACAATGATTATCCTTGCACCGTCGGTGAAGTCGTGGAATCCGCCCTCGGCGTCCTCGAGATAGTGGCTCACCTGGTAGGCGCCGCCGGGAAAGTTCATCGACGCGGACCACTGCACCGTCATCGTCTCGCCCGCTGCAAGCGAGATCGGTTCGCCCCGCATCCTTCCGTAACTACTCTGCATGACGACCCGCCTGTCACGCCGAATCTGGATTCCGGGAGACAGCCTGCAATCTCGATCAGCGACGAACGTATGCGTGTAGGTGATCCGCTCACCCGGTTGCACCATTGGCACGCCATCGTGCGTTGACGCGAAGGCAACAGTTCGCGCACGAATGTCGCTCCTTAGTCCCGGAAAATGACCGCCGCCGCTCCGGTAATATTCCGCGATTACCTCCGACGTCTTGCCAAGCGCTCGCATTTCGCCGTGATTCAGGAGGACCGCCGTATCACATAGTGACAACACGGCGTCCATGTTGTGCGAAACGAATATCACGGTGGTCCCGTTCCTCAGTGTGTCCTGCATCCACGTGACGCACTTGCCCTGGAATGTGTAATCGCCCACTGAGAGGACTTCGTCAACAATCAGGATCTCGGGGTCCAGATGCGCAGCGATGGAAAAGCCGAGCCGGGCATTCATTCCGGAGCTGTACCGTTTGACTGGCGTGTCGATGAAGTCGCCGATGCCTGAAAACTCGACGATCGCATCGAACCTTCGCGCGATCTCTGCCTTGCGCATCCCGATGATCGCACCATTCAGGAAAATGTTCTCCCGGCCCGTAAGATCCTGATGGAATCCCGCGGTCACTTCGATGAGCGCACCTATCCGACCGCGGGTGACATAGGTGCCGCGTGTCGGACGCAGCAGCCGCGTCAGTATCTTGAGCAATGTCGATTTGCCGGCGCCGTTGTGACCGATGATGCCGAGCGCGGCCCCGCGCTGTACCGAAAAGGAAATGTCCTTTAGAGCCCAGAAATCGTCGTCCTCGAGATCTCCGGTTGGTCGCGCACCGTGTGCGATGCGCTTGATTGTTGCCGGTATCAGATCGCGCAGGCTATCCTGGCGCTCCCCTTTGCGGAATTTCTTCCAGAGCGCATCGATCTCGACCGAGGTGTCTGTCATCGGTGTACTAAATGTATTCTGCGAACAGTGGCTGCAGCCGACGAAACATGCTGGTCGCGCCGATCATGCCACCAACTGCCCACACGGTTGAATACAGAAGTTCCCACGGCTCCCACACAGGTGTCACCACGCCATGCACGACTGTAGTCAGTGGCTGCAGCAGGTTGTGGCCGTCGACAATACTCAACCGCAGTCCTTCGAGTATTCCGGTGAGGGGATTGAGCATCGCCAGATGCGCACCGCGCGCGCCAAGCATCGATGGTTCGAAAAATACCGGTGTAAAAAATATCCCGAACATGAGGACAATCTGCACGATGTATTTCACATCACGGTAAAACAGATTCGCGCAACTCAGGAACAGTGAGACAGCGGTAGTGAAAAGCACGAGTAGTACGAGAAGGACTGGCACCCAGAGCATTGTGATCTGCCCTGTGACGCCAAGAAACGGGAGTATCACCACCAGTGTGACCAGGCCGATCGCCGTGTCAAAGCTCTGTGCCGCAACCGACGAGAGTGGCAGAACTTCTCGAGGGAAATAGATCTTCGTGACGAGGCTTGCGTTGCCAACGAGGCTGGCGGTGGCGAACCCCAGCGCACCAACGAAGAAGGCCCAACCAACGCCCTTGACCGCAATATTTGCAACGTCTGTACGCACCAGTGTGGCACCGGAAAGCCTCGCCATTGCGTAGCGTATGATCAGTCCGGACAACACGATCAGGCACGGCATGAACACTGCCCACATGAAGCCCATGGCCGCCTGCTTGTAGCGGAGCTTGATGTCGCGCAGTGTCAGCTGTTCCAGCAGGTCGCGGTGATCCCAGACTTCGCCTGAGGCCTCTCTTATCGCAGCAAACATGTTCAGTAAATGTGGCTTCGAATCGCAAGGAGCGTACCGAAGCGACCCGCTCGTCAGCTAGTCAGCTTGAGCAGGGAGCCGCGGGATCTCCCCGGGCGGGGCGAAAGGCGGACCATCGCCATTCTGTTTCGCCTCCGAGTTCGTCGCTATATCGTGCTTTTCAAGCAAGCGATAGAGCGTTGTCCGATCAATGGCGGCGAGGCGGGCCGCCTTGGACATGTTGCCGTCTGCCCGCGCGACGAGAATCGACAGATACTCCTTCTCGAAGTGCGCGACGACGGCTTCCTTGGCGGGATGGTACGGCTTGGACATCAGCTGGGTGGGCCAGCCGCGGGATGTCGTGGAGGCTGAAATAGCCGCATCTCCCCGCCCGGGCAGTCCGTCTGCCTGGATCACCGAGCCCGCATCCGCGAGCACCGCAAGATGCTCCATGAGGTTCTGCAGCTCACGTACGTTGCCGGGCCACGACAGCGACGTGAGATAATCCAGCGCGGATGGCGACAGCGACGGGCAGTCGCCGTCTGATATGCGATGCCGGCTCCAGTACTGACACAGAAAATGGCTTGCCAGAAGCGGAATGTCGTCCAGCCTGTCTCTCAAGGGCGGAAGATGCAATGGTACCACCCGAAGGCGATAAAACAGGTCGTCCCGGAGCAGGTGTGTCCGCACGGCTTCGTTCGGATCGCGATTGGTCGCCGAGATGAAGCGTACATCAACCGTCGCATCCTCCTGCTCGCTTCCAACGCGCCTGACGACGCCGTCCTGAATCACGCGCAGCAGCTTGGCCTGGAGCGCCAGCGGCATTTCGGTCAACTCGTCCAGGAACAGGGAACCATTGTGGGCCACCTCGAGCAAGCCCGCCTTGTCGCGATCGGCGCCTGTGAACGAGCCCTTCTTGTGCCCGAACATTTCCGACTCGAGCAGCTGAGCAGGGAGGGCTGCGCAGTTTATCGCAACGAAGCGCTTGCCCGCCCGTCGGCTCTGCTTGTGGATGAGCTGGGCGATGCCTTCCTTACCAGTCCCGCTCTCTCCGCTGATCATTACCGACGCATTCGTCTTGGCGACCTTTCGAGCCAGTTCGACGGCTCGGCAGAACGCAGGGGAGATGCCGATGAGCGACGCCATGCCGTCGTCGACCACATCCGCCAGCACGCCCGCAGGCACGACTGGTCCACCGCGGCCTTCTAGCACGCGGTGTGCAGCACGCCCTACCACAAGCTGGAGTTGCTCCGCGGTGAATGGCATCGCGAGGTACTCCCAGGCACCTGCCTGGAGCGCCCTGATATTTGTCTCGACGCTCGGATTTCCGGTCATCAGAATAACCAGTGAATCAGCATGCGCCTCGCGGGCTGCCTCAAGGATCTTCATCCCCGAAACGCCACTCATGAAGAGATTGACCAGAATGACGTCGTACTTACGCTTTTGGAGCAGTCGGAGGGCCTCGTCGCCACGCGAGCTGCCAGTGACGGCATACCCTTCGCCACGGAGGACGGCGACACAGCCCTCCCGGAGGGAGTCGTCACATTCAACCACGAGCAGTCGCAACTCGGCGCGCGCGCCGGGGGCGATGGCGTCGGTATCCACGCCTCGCTGACCGCTCAGGCCATCAGACATCAAACCCGACCCTGGAAAACGCATGTACTTGGGAAGAAGCAATAAATGGGGGCGGTGGTGTTGCATCCGCGCTACAACGTCTTTTCACTAGCAAATATGGGCCTCAGGGCGAGTCGCACAAGGGAAAATCGTCACTAATCGACGAAGCTGGTCTGCCGATACTGAATCCAGGTTCGGCTTCTGTTGGATCGCCGCAACGCTGTTCCGACTACGTAACTACACCTATCTTTCGGCACTGCAGATGAAAAACTCAATTGTGCCCGCGACTTCGTTCCGGGATGCGGCTCCCGCCATTCCGGGTACTACCGATATTGCTCCGGTCGATCTGACACCTCAGCCGATGGACGACGAGGAGTCACGCGATGGTGGCGCAAAGCTCCGCCGTTACTGGGCTGCGATCAAACGTTTCCGTTGGCTTATAGTCGTACTGGTCGCTCTCGGCACAGCCGCTGGCATCACCGCGACCCGTTTCATTGATCCCGTGTACGAGGCGCGCGGCGCCCTGTGGATAGCGGACGTCGGGACCGGCAACGGTGGCGGTGCGTATCGTCCGCCCGAGCTGCTTCCTAACGGTTCCTGGGTCCAGCTCGTTCGCAGCTTTGCCGTCGTCGACAAAGTTGTCGCGGAAGAGCACCTTTGGGTCAAGGGCAAGACCTGGAAGGACTCACTTGCCCTCGCTGGAATCGAGCCGGGACAACGCACCGTGCCGGGCGACTATACCCTCTGGTCGGATTCCACAAAGGGCATCTACTCGCTCGGCGAGGCGAAAAAGGGAATTTTCGAGCACGGCACGCTCGGCGACTCGGTCGGCCGCTCGGTTGGCTTAGCGTGGGCTCCAACCCGCGCGTCACTCCAGGGTAATGAGCAGGTTCGCTTCACAGTGGTCCAGCCGCGGTCTGTCAGCGTCGACTTGATCGGCCGCCTGAACGTGTCGATGCAGGAAAACAGCAACTTCCTGACACTGACGCTCACCGGTGCTGAGAAGTGGGAGACCGCCCAGCTTCTCAACGTCTGGATGAAACAGTTCCTGACGACCGCTGGCGAGCTCAGACGGTCCAGTCTTGATAACCAGGCGAATATTCTGGCTACGCAGCGCGGCTCGGCCGAATCGGGGATGCGCGACGCCGAAAACGCTTTGCAGTCATTCCGATCCAACGCGATCACCAAGCCCAAGGAATACACTGGGTCGTCGGATGCGACATCAATTGGAATCGCGCCACCGCAGGAAGGCCTCAGCACCGAGTATTTCAAGAACCAGACGGCGTATCAGGACATCAAGCGCAGCCGAGAATCACTTCAGGCGTTGATCCCTTCGGCGCGCCAGGGGAATTTCTCACCCGATGTGCTTGCGGCGATTCCGGCCATACAGAGCGCGCCAATGCTGGGTTCGGCACTCAAGGATCTGATTGAGCAGGAGT
>JBDTAW010000066.1:0-6608 GCA_039924445.1 Gemmatimonadaceae bacterium | reverse complement strand
AGCTCTCCGCGGATGCTGCACGTGCCAACGCGTACGCGCCGTACTCGGATTTTCACGTCGGGGCAGCACTCCGGACCGACGGCGGAGACGTGTACGTGGGCGCGAACGTTGAGAATGCGTCCTTCGGTGTATGTATTTGCGCGGAACGGTCGGCGCTGTGTGCCGCAGTCTCCGCTGGCGCGAGAAACTTCAGTGATCTGGTGCTTGTGAGTGACGCGGTTCAACCTGTGCCTCCGTGCGGAATTTGCCGGCAGGCACTAGCGGAGTTTGCACCGTCGTTGCGAATCAGGAGTTACGGGCAGGATGGAACGACAGCAGAGTGGTCATTGGCAGAACTTCTGCCCCACCAGTTTCGACTCAACGAATCGAACGGATTTACGGAGTGATATTGAAGAGATGGAGTTTGCGCCGCCTTGGCGCTTCAGTCGCCGCTGCGGCAATGACGGGACTGGTTGTGATTGGCTGTACGGAGAAGCTGGATGGATCGGCGGGATGCCCGCTTACCTGTACCGGCCAGTCGGTCCAGATCAAGACCGTTACGCTCGACGCTGTGTCGCTCGACACTACGGTGCTCGGCGGCCTCGGACTGGGTACGCAACCGCAGATGCTTCTTGCAAACCGGGGCGACACTCTCGACACCCGAGTGATCGTTCGCTTTGACACGCTACCATCTACGAGTCGCGTAAACAGTACCACAGCCGCAGTCCCGATCGCGTACCTCGATAACGCGGTGCTGACGTTGCAGATTGATAGCGCCGCGATCAATGTCGGCGCTCCCGTGACATTATCGATATACGACGTTGACGACTCGACAGCCGTGGATGACACTACGGCCAGCGTCGTTGCGCGGCTATTCACTCCGTCGCGGCTGATAACGAGTATTCAGTTCCCCGCTGGTCAGGTTGTCGACTCGCTGAAGATCCCGCTTCCAAGTGCGTTCATGCTGGCGAAAGCGCAGGCTCATGCCCGGTTGCGGCTGGGAGTGCGGGCGAGTGCGCCCAACGCGTCAGTGCAATTCCGTGTTTTTGCAAGTGAATCCGGATTTGGTGCGCGGCTCTCAACTCGAACCTCACCCGACACTTCGGTCGCGCCAGTGGTCATGGCTCCGTACTCGACTACGCCCACAAGCAACGCTTCGATCGCGAGTAGTTTGTCCGACTTTACGATAGTTGTGAAAGGAACCCCACCACCGCCTCCGAGTGTCCTCACGATTGGCGGGCTTCCTGGCACGCGTGCGTATTTGCGCTTCAATGTCCCCCCGTCCATCTCGGACTCATCGCTCGTCATCGCTGCGACCCTGATTCTCACGCAACAGCCGAGCCCCTCGCCGGACCCGATGGACTCGATGTACGTCCAGCCGATTCTTGTGCTCGCCGGTGCGAGTATCACGGATCCTGTTCGCGCCGCGCAGATCACTGCGCCAATTACAGTGGTCGGTCTGGCTCCGCTGAAGACAGCACCTGGTGATTCCGGAGTTCGCGAAGTTCAAATAGGTCCGGTATTCAGGTACTGGTCGATACAGACTGCGGCGCAGCTTCCGCGCGCGATTGTGCTGCAGAGTTCGGCGGAAGATTATTCTGGCCAGCAGGCGCTGTTCTATTCCTCATCCGCAGCTCCGGAATTGAGGCCGAAACTTCGGATCAGCTACACACCTCGTTCCCGGGTTGGCGTTCCATGAGGAAGGTATTTTTAATTTGCGCAGCGCTGTTGACTACGTTCGGCTCCGCTGTTGCTGCGCGGGCTCAGGGTTCAGTCAGCTTGCAGGGGTTCGGCTATCCCACTGGCGAGCTCAGCACACGCGCGCTCGGTACGGCTGGTGCGCTGGGCGACATCGATCCACGGTCGCCGATCAATCCTGCGGCACTTGGCATTCGGCCGGCCGCGCAGATTTATGCGCAGTACGATGCAGAGCTCCGCCGCGTCACCTCAGGTGGAATGACTTCTGCCACGACAACCGCTCGACTGCCCAACATCGGCGGCATCCTTCCAATCAACGATCATTTGGTGATCGGGTTTTCTGCGGCGACGCTTCTGGACAGGACGTGGGAGTCGAATCTGGCCCGGGTACAGGTCTTCGGAACGGATACCGTACCGTTCAATGAACGGCTCAAGAGCGACGGTGGCCTTACCGATGTGCGATTCGCGCTTGCGTATTCGCCTGGATCGCGCATTCACGTCGGTGTCGGAGTGCACACTTTCCCGGGCTCGATGCAGTTGACTTCGAACGAGCTGTTTCCTGATTCGACGCAGTTTCGGAACATCACGCAGATCAGCGAGGTCGGCTTTTCCGGCAGCGCGTTCTCTGCCGGTGTTGCTGTTGACGTGTTGCCCGGACTGAGCCTTGCGATCCACGGCAGGAAGGGCGGCACAGCGAAGATGTTCGCCAACGATTCGCTGTTGACGACCTCGCACACCCCCGACAGTTATGCGGGTTCGATTGCATACAGCGGGATTCCGGGGACGACTGTCGCGATTCGCGCTCAGCACGACAACTGGAGCCGAATGACTTCGCTGAGTTATTCCGGAGCGACCGGTGTTGATGCGAATGATGTAAGCGCTGGTGTGGAATCAAGCGGTCCGCGAATTGGTGGTTTCCCCTTGCTGTTGCGAGTCGGAGCTCGTCGCCGCGATCTGCCGTTTAGGGTCGGAACGCAGACTGTGCAGGAGACGTCGTTTGGCGGTGGAATCGGTGTACCAATCGCGTACGACCGAGTGACTTTCGATATTGCAGCGCTACATACCAGCCGTACAGGTGTAACAGGTGTCACGGAGCGGGCGTACAACCTGAGCTTCGGGCTGCAGGTGCATCCGTAGCCGTCCCATGGACGAAGAATCGAAGCCCCCGTTGATCCTTGTCGCCGATGACGTTCCGGCGAATGTGGAGCTTCTGTTCGATCAGCTCGAGACTCTCGGGTTCAGAACCATAGTGGCGGTTGACGGGCCCTCGGCGATAGCTGCGGCTATTGAACATCGGCCGGATCTGTGCATACTCGATGTTGCAATGCCGCCCGGCGATCTCGGCGTGGATCATCGGTCCACGGGATTTGAAGTCTGTCGCCGCATCAAGCGCGATCCGCGCACGTCAGGCATTCCCGTGATCTTCGTAACTGCGCTCAACGACACCACGGATCGAGTCAAGGGTATTGAGGCCGGGGGCGATGACTTCCTCACCAAGCCGCACAACCGGATGGTGCTCGGCGCGCGGGTCCGCAGTCTTCTCAAGCTGAAGGCTGCGACAGACGCGTTGGAGGAGAGCTACCGAAAGCTTCGCGAGTTGGAAAAGGTACGCGACGATCTGATGAAGATGATCGTGCACGATCTCAAGACGCCGCTTACGTCTGTGCTTGCGACGCTCGAGATGGTTGGCGATGGTGACTTCGGTGCCATCTCACTGGACCTGCGTCGCGCACTAGGGGACGCAGAAGCGAAAGCCGAAGAACTGCTCGGACTCATCGGCGACCTGCTCGAAGTCGCGAAGGTCGAGGAGACAGCGATGGTACTGAATCCGGTAGAGATCGCGCCGGGTGCGTTCATCGCCGAGGTGCTCCACGAATGGGATGTGCGGTTCACACAGGAACATGCGAAAATTGTGACGAGTATCGCTGAGGACGCGCCGACATTCGAAGCGGACAAGGCACTCCTCAAGCGGGTGTTTTCGAATATTCTTCAGAACGCTCTCACGCATTCCGGCACGGCGATAGAACTCAGGATTTCCGTTCGCGGTGAGGAGGACGGCTTGCTTTTCGGAATCCAGGATAACGGGCCAGGGATTCCGGAAGAATTCCACGATCTGATCTTTCAGAAATTCGGACGCGTCAAGACAGCCCACGTCCCGCGTGTCCGCAGCTCGGGACTTGGACTGGCCTTCTGCAAGTTGGTGGTGGAAGCTCACGGTGGCCGTATCTGGGTGCGAAGCCCTGCGGGCGAGGGGAGCACATTCTACGTGCAGCTACCAACACAAATTCCATCGACCTGAGGCAATAGCATGACGCGTCCAACCGTCTACATCGAAACTTACGGCTGTCAGATGAATGTCAGCGATACCGAGTTGATGCTCGGGAAGCTCACTGCGTCCGGCTACGACGCTGTCGACAGCCCAGATGGTGCCGATGTGATCCTCGTGAATACGTGTGCCATTCGCGATCACGCCGAGCAGCGTGTAATTGGGCGACTTGGTGAACTCAAGCGCCACATGTCTCCAACGGCAGTGATGGGAGTCACCGGCTGCATGGCCCAGCGACTGGGTCCGGTGTTGCTCGAGCGTACTCCGCATGTCAGCATCGTGATCGGCCCGGACGGGTATCGTGCACTCCCGACATTGATCGACAATGCACGACACGGCATCAGAACGACCGCGACCACTTTCGACATGGAAGAGCATTACGAGGATTTCAAGCCGCGACGTTTTGACAAGGTGAAGGCGTGGATTCCCGTTCAACGCGGCTGCGATTATCGGTGCACATACTGTATCGTGCCGTATACGCGTGGTCCGGAACGGAGCCGCGCTCTTGGGGATGTGGTTCGAGAGACGGAAGCAGTTGTCGCAGATGGAATGTCGGAGGTCGTCCTGCTTGGCCAGACAGTCAATTCCTACACGGATGGCACGTACGATTTCGCGGACCTGCTTCGTGCCGTCGGTGGAGTTGCGGGGATTCGTCGGGTCCGGTTTACGAGCCCGCACCCCAACGATTTCAGCGACAGGGTAATCGAAGCGATCGCGACGACGCCGACCGTTTGCGAACATGTGCATCTGCCGATGCAGTCCGGATCATCGCAGACGCTCAAGCGGATGCTTCGACGCTACACGCGCGAGGGCTACTTCGAGTGCGCGGCAAGGTTGCGTGCCGCTGTACCGCATCTTGCTCTCACGACGGACATCATCGTGGGATTCCCGGGTGAGACAGATGCTGACTTCGCGGAAACGTTGAGCGCCGTGCGCGAAGTCGGCTTTGATGACGCATACACCTTCAAGTTTTCAATGCGCGATGGCACACCGGCTACCCGATTGCCGGCCGAGCTGCTAGTCCCGGACGAAGTTGCGAGCGACCGTCTCGCGGAACTTATTGCCGTCGTGCGGGAAGGTTCTCGCGCCCGGAACATGCGGCATCTTGGCAGCCGTTGCGAAGTTCTGATCGAGAAGGAGGCGCGCCGCGGTGGTTTGCTCCAGGCGCGGACGCGTGACTTCAAGACTGTCATCATGCCGGGAACGCCGGATATGATCGGCAACTATGTGGACGTGGAGCTTACGGGGACAACCGGTTCCACATTTACTGGGGCCGTCGTGCGATCACGCGAACCACTCCCGATGCAATAATTGGCTGTGGGTCGCGCGCAAAGCAGCTGATGCGCGCACTGTTCGTAGCGTACTGTGGATGCGCGCATGCCATCCATAATGTGGATACTCGTATCGGTTGCCGGCGGTTTCTTCGCAGGCTTTACGATCTCGTGGCAGATCTGCCTGGCAGTGTGGGGCGTACTGGCGTGGCTCGCCGCAACTGATATCGTTCCATCAGCTACAGTACTGTATTTCGCGGCCGCCTGTGCACTCGCGGTCGCCGGCCCCAGGCCGGATCGTGGGTTTCAGGCGTCCACGCGACCCGATCCAACGGCGATCGGCGAGCGAATGCGATTGCGCGCTACGCGGGCGATTGACCGGGCCTTCGAGGCCGACGCGCCAACTGCACGTGCGCTACTCGTCGCGGATCAGAGCGAGATCCCGCGTGACGTAAAGCGAGCATACGCCGACGCTGGAATAGTGCACATGTTGGCGATTTCGGGGCTCCATGTATCGATAGTCGCCGCATCACTGGCGCTTGTGTTGAACCTCCTGCGGGTTCCCGGGCGCCTCGCGTCTTTCATGACGGCTGGTATCATCACTGGCTATGTCTTCATGCTCGGCTTTCCCGCGCCGGCATTGCGAGCGGCAGTGATGGTTTGCATAGCAACTGCAGCGCACGCCAGCCAGCGCCATACATCGCGGTGGAGTATTCTCGCCCTCGGGGGTATCGTTCCACTGATGAAGCCGGAAACGGTATTGGCCGTGGGATATCAATTGAGCATGGCGGGCATGGCGGCAGTCATAGCCGCAGGCGCACTGGCCAAACGCGGTCGGCTTGGGAAGCTTCGAGGTTGGCGACGCAGTTTGACGCAATCGCTCCTTGTCTCCGGCGTCGCGACACTGGTTACGGCACCGCTCGTGGCACGCTGGTTTGGGCGCCTCAGTCTGATCGGCCCCTTAACCAATCTTGTTGCAGATCCCGTCATAGCCATGCTTCAACCAATGCTGTTTCTTGCGCTGATATTGTCGCCGTGGCCCGCCGCCGCTCATTTTGTTGCGGCTGCGGCGCATCCACTGTTGGTAGCGTTTGCTTCAATCGCCCATACCGCCGCTGCGGTTCCGTTCGCCGCCATCTCGATCTCGGCCTCGCCGGCCGCAGTCGTCCTCTCGATAATCGCGGCAATGGCGTTCGTCGCGGCTTGCGTCAGTCGATTTCCGGGCCGTGCTATTACGGTGGCGGTCGCTGCACTGTCCCTCACCATCTGGACCGCATGAAGTCCCCAGTACGGGCGATTGTACGCCGGCTGCTTCGGGAGACTACCGGATCGCG
>JBDTAW010000065.1:0-11111 GCA_039924445.1 Gemmatimonadaceae bacterium | reverse complement strand
CGTCGGCGTCGCCTATCGCTGGCGTATCACGCACGGGTGGCTATTGGAGTAACGAACGATTCGAGCAGCGCGTGGGACTGCCGCCCGCATCTTCGACGGCGGCGGGCAAGGTCGGACAGATGGCGTGGGACGGCACGTATGAGTATCGGTGCATCGCAACGAACTCATGGCAACGCACGGCACGCGGCACCGGGTCGTTTTGAGTGATGCCGCATCGGATGGGACTTGTCGCGGTGGTAAAGTCGAGTATCGCGTGGGCGACCATGACGACGGTCGGCTTCTTCGCGCTCTTTCATCAAGCGACGGGTGCGCCGGTGCCGGTGCCGTTGCCCGACGGCGGGCTTCTGCCGGTGACGCTCGGCGGGTGGGTCGGGATGTTGACCGGCGTGTTTTCCATCACCGCCGTTCTCATTCATGCGTGGAAAAATCCAAGCGAACGGGTGGCCGCAGACGCGGAACGGAACCGACTCGAAATGGAGAAGCGCATCGACAAACAGCTTGCGCTACTCGTGGCTGACATGACGAACGCGGAGCGGGATACGGAGAAGCGCGTGGCCGTGCTTCGTGAGACGGACGAGAAGTGGGATGTGCGAATGCGCGCGAACGAGACGGCGATTGCCGTCGGCCAGCAGGACCGCACCTATCTCCGAACGGGGATGGACGACTTGAAGCGCGCGCTCGAACGGATTGCGGAGGACAACAAGGAGCACAACCTTGCGGTACTGGACGGCATCACGAAAATCGCTGGCGGCGTTCGTGGGATGATGCCGCTCGACTATAACCCGCGCGAGCGAGACAAGGAACGATGACGGGGCACTCGTGGCGGCTCTCCGAATGGGTTAATTCCATCAACCCGGTCAACTGGAAAATCGCGCTCACGGGCTATATGCAACTCGTGGTCGTCGTGGCGTTCGCGGTGGGCTGGCTCGCCGACATTCTTGAGCAGACGTTCATCGCGCACCTCGTGACGGTGGACTTCCACTCGACAGAACTCGGCATCGTGTTCAGCTTCTTGGCCGCGCTCTCTGGCGTGACTGCCTACGGTCGCACGACCGAACGCAAGACGGACTACGGCTACGTCGAGCGCATGAACGCGGGGAAGGCGAACGCCGCACCGCAGCAAGTGAACACGGGCGACAACACGACACTCAACGTCGCAAACGCTCCAGCGCCAGCGGTGGCACCCGTGCCGGTGCCAGTTAGTCCCACGGGACCAACTGAGACTCCCACGGGACCGGACGACGACGACGCGGGGCTCGGATGACCCTCCGCTATAATCCGCCCCCGGTGCGGAACGACGTGAGCCTACTCGCACCACTCGTCGGGAAGGTGGTGACGCTGGCGATTGCCGAACTGAATGCGGCAGGGTGGGACGCGAGAGTGTTCGAGACGCTTCGCTCGGAGGAATTGCAAGCGTGGGACTTCGAGCACGGCGTGACGAACGCGGCGCACGCGTGGACCTCGTGGCACGGCTACGGACTTGCGGTCGATGTCGTCTCGCGACAACATGGATGGGATTTGTGGGGGCGCTCGACGCCGACGGCGTGGCAGGATGCGGTGGTGGCGGCGTTCAAGAAGTACGGCATGGCGTGGGCTGGCGACTGGACGCACGGCGTGGGGCCGGGACACGCGGTGGATTGGGACCACTTTCAGTGGGGCAAGTTGAGGAAGTCACCGTCGCCGGTATCTATCTCGCTCTTTCAGTCAGCGCCGGACGGGTACAAGGCGGTGTGGCCGCTCGTGGGGGCGGCGTGATTCTCGCGCCGGACCTAGCACTCCCCGCCGGTGCGGTGTGGCTCTGGCACGACGGTGGCGATACTACCTATCACACTTCACTTGAGGATGTGTCCAATGGCTACCAAGAAGAAGAGCGCCAAGCGTGGAAAGGCGGTCGCGCAGTCCGCCGCGAAGAAGGCAGGAACGCCCGCCATCAAGACGGGCAAGGGTCCGGGCGTATCGCTTCCGGGCGTCGGTGGTGAAGTGACGAGCGGTACGCCGCCGTTCTCCCCGCAGTTGCCGCCGGTGACGGGTCCGGGGACGACTGGCGTGAACATCGGTCGCCAGACGTTCAAGCCGTGACCTACCTACTCGTCGTCATCGGTGTCGTGTTCGCACTCGGCGGCGGGTACGGCGTCGCGCACGGCGACGGCGGCGGCTGGCCGATACTCGTTATCGGCGTCGCCGTGCTCGGCTACTTCTGCTATCTCGGCTTCAAGCGGAGAGCCAAATGACGTTCGACGAATCCAAGCATCCGCGCAACAAGGATGGCGAGTGGACAGACAAGGGCGGCGGCGGTCCGCATGACGCGGAGACACCGGGCGACATCTCAGTGCCCGGCGGCTACGCATACCACGCGACGAACCTCAAGGCGCTCCGGGGGATTGCCAAGCTCGGGAGGCTTATGGCGCGACTCCCCCGACAAGGCGTGTGGGCAGACGGGACCGAGGGCAAGCGCATCTACTTCAACGGCGGGCCGAGTACGGGGGCGAATTATTTCGGGCACTACTCCCCTACCGGTGGGCGGCAAGTGTTCTTGCGCGTCAAAGCCACCGAGCCATCGCTGCACAACGAAATGCTCTCGGGATTCATCGTCTCGAACAAATCCATCCCGGCGGATAGGGTAGAATATCTCGCGCACGATGGCACATGGCGTCCGGTCACGAAGTCGAGCGTTGCGAAGGTCGGGCGCGGCCTCGTGGGCCGCGCGCACGCCGGTCCCGCGTCGAGCGGTGGGGTGGTGTCGAAGGCGCACAACCGCATCGGGCACTCAGGCGTGGTGAAGCACAGATGACGTTCGACCCGAACGAGCCGCGCGACGCGTGGGGGCGCTGGACGAACGGGGGGAGTAGCGACCCGCTCGACGCCGCGACGTTTGGCGGAAGCATCGCGAACCCCGCTGGCTCGCACCTCTACATCTACCACTCGACGAACGTGGAGAACCTTCGCGACATCGCGGAGTCGGGCGTGCTCAAGGCGGGCTTGCCGGGGCGCAGTCCATCATACGACCAAAATGTGTGGCCGGACGGCTCGAAGCAGAGGCGCATCTACTTCATGGGGGACACGTCGATAGTCGGGAGCTTCATGCCCGTAACGGGGCGACCCGTTGTCCTACGAACGAAGATGACATCTGACATTCGGGCGGAGGCATACTCGAACGACTTCTACTCGACGAAGCCAATTCCCGCGAGCAAGCTCGAATATCTCGCGAACGACGGACAGTGGCATCCGGTCCGAGAGAGCACGGCCAGCGCCGCGAAGCGACCCGTCACCGTCCGGCGGGCGACGGTTCGGCCACTCGCGCCCCACGCGCGCATCGGACATTCCGGCGTGGTGAAACACGAATGATGTGGGCCGCGCTCGCGCTCACCGTCATTCTCTTCGCCGCGCTACTCAAGCTCCACCGCGTCGAAGAATGGCACCACGGCTACTACGGGGCGATGTTATGCCTACTGTCATTCGGGCTTCGGTGGCCGTGGTGGGTCATGGCGGTGGGGCTCGTGCTCTTGCTGGACGACGACGTACAGCACGTCGCCGAGGCGTCCGGGCTCGTCCCGCGCATGGCGGACTTCACGCCGATACATAGATTAGGCGCGTGGCTTCTCTCATTTCACAAGAGGTAGAAACCGATGCTGCACTTCTTTCAAGTCGTGGTCCCGGCGGATGCGCCGTGGTGGCTCGTGCTCATCTCCACCGTCGTGCCGCTCGTCTCCGGCTGGCTCGCCAAGTTCCTTGCGGACGGGCTCAAGCAGATTCTCCCGTTCTACGACAACTCTAGCTCGACGGTCAAGCTACTCGTCTCGCTCGCCATCGGCGCGGCGGTCGGGTTCCTCAATACGCATCTCGCGTTGAGCGTTGGGCCGCTCGGCACCGACCTCCACGGCTACACCGCTGACATCTTCGGCGCGATTCTCACGGCGCTGGCGCAGTCGGGCATCTACCGTCTCGACAAGAACAAGCAAGCGGCCATGCAAGGCTTCGCCACGAAGGAGCAAGCGGCGGGCAAGCTCAACGCAAAGGCGTAGGTGCGTATCCCGTGGTACGTCGTCGCGATTGCCTTTGTGCTCGCCGTCGCGGCGGCGTCCTACGGCATCCACGAGCACGAGGTAGACGCGGCGCTCGCGAAGGTCCGGCAACATCAACTCGACTCGCTCCATGCGAAAAGCACGGCGGACTCTCTGGCTATTGTCCACGCGGATTCAGTTGCGGTGGCACAAGCTCATACTCGCGATTCTCTACGCGCGGTTGCTGACACAAGTGGACATCGCGCAGAGGTGGCACTGGCGAGTACACGCGACGCGCTCCGCCGACTGCGGGATGTGCTCGCATCCCGCGACACGGGCGGTGTGGCCTCCGATTCCGATATGGCAGAGGTGGAGCGACAGCTTACGCTCGACAGCATCGCAATTCGGGCGGGCGTTGTGGCGCTACTGGCGGCAGACTCCAGCGCGCGACTCGACTCCATCCGCATTGCCGACCGTGACACGAGAATCGGCACGCTGACGACGGCGCTCGAAGTGGCACTGACGAAAGCGCCGGTCCCGCGCTTCGCGACGTTCGCCGAAGGTGGCGTCGGCGTGAGTGTGGCGAATGGCGGCACCGTAGGAACCGGCGTCGTGGTGGCGCTCGGCGAACGAATGCACCTCATCGGACCCGTGGCGCTGGTAGGGCGGGGGCAGTACAGCGCGGCATCTCACTCGACTACGTTCCAGATGCTCGCGTCCTACACATTCTGACTTGAGGTTCGGCTATGTCCTTCGACGAGAGTAAGCATCCGCGCGGGCGGGGCGGGAAGTTCGCGAGCAAGGGCGGCGGCGGTGGGAGTGCTTCTCACGAGGCGATGATGGCGGCGGGCCGAAGGTTCGGCGTGTCCCACTCGACGATTCCACACGCCTACAATCGTTACCACCAAGCGCAGCAAGCGCACGCGCGGTTGCTGCAAGCGGGGGCGCGAAAGGTGAGCGCGGCGCAGTTCAACGCGTCCGCTGACCGGGTGAACGCGCTGCACAAGGAGTACAAGGCGGCGGGCGGCGATAGTCTCGGTGGTCCCACGGTGATAACTGCGGATGGGGTCTACAAGAACGCCACCGGCTCGCTACACCTCTTTGGCTCGCGCAAGGCACACAACAAAATCGGCTCCAGTGGCCGCGTCCACCATCCCAAGCATCATCGGGGGGCATAGCACATGAGCTTCGACGAGAGCAAGCATCCCCGGTCTAAGAACGGCGAGTTCGCGAGCAAGGGCGGCGGTGGTGGAAAGTACGGTAGCCTACGGCATTCTGGCGGCGCGGATGCGATGGTGCCGTTCGACCAAATGAAGCCGGGTGCTCACCGTGGGATACTGTCACCGGGAAGCCCGGCCCAAATCGCGGCCCACAACAAAATCGGCCACGCGGGCGTTCACAAGCCGTTCGGTATGAACATCATCAACGCCGGGTCTACACGCAGCGCGGCGACGGCTGGCGATGAACCCTCTGCCGCCGAGAAGCGAGCCGCCGCAAAGCAGTTCGGTAGCATCGGCCACACCATTACCGACCACAAGGGCCGGGTGCTGTCGAGCGGCTCGACGCCGCTCAACGGTCCGCTTCATGTGAGGATGCTTCGCCACTCCAAAATCGGCACGTCTGGCCGCGTCCATCACAAGAAGAGGTAGCCGTGGGATACGACCCGAACGAGGCGCGGGACAAGGACGGCAAGTGGACTTCCGGTGGTGGCGGCGCGGCGCACAACGCCATCGGTCACGCCGGAACGGTGCCGCACTACACGCCCGAATCTACCGGCGGCATTAGGGCAGCGCGTGTCGAGAAGGCGCACGCCGCCCTCAATGTCGCGGCTCGCATTCGCGCGCAAGTGGAGTCGTCGCACGGCAACATCTCCGGTAGCTATCCGGGCGACACGGCAAAGCTGGCGGCGGCGGGGATGCGGCTCGAACGGCTGGCGCGTAGGCGCATTGCGTCAGGCGGGATGTCCTTCGAGCCCGCTGGCGTGTCGGCGGACTTCGCGGCGCGCATGGCGGCGTTGAAAGCGCGAGGGACTTCGAGCGTGAAGCCGAAAAAGACAGCCGGGCCGACGGTCGCTCGCAACGCATCCTACATCGCAAAGGCGCGCGGTGCGTATGAGCGCGTCAACCGCCCGCCCGCTATCGAACGCGCACACAACGTCATCGGCCACGCGGGCCGAGTGAAGCACAAGTAAAAACTCTTACTTGAGGTCCGGCATCATGGCGAAGAAGAATCCGTTCGCGGCGTTCAACGCGGCGAAGAAGAAGGGAGCGGCGGGCAAGGCTCCGAAGGCGAGTCCGTTCGGCCTGTTCGGTGCCGCGAAGAAGAAGGGCGCGGCGACCGCACCGGCCACCGGGCAAGCGAAGCCGAACCCGTTCGCGAAGGCGTCGGGTGCTGGTAAGGCTGGCGGCAAGAACAAGGCGTCGGGCACCGGAACACGCGTGATGCCGAAAGGCCCAAGCCTCCCCGGTGTGAAGCCAAAGGGGAAGCAAGGGCCGCAAGCTGCACTCTTCGGCGGGCCGACGTACTAGGGGCTGACCTCTACAATCACGGGCGAGTCCACAACCGAAACAGAGAACGACTTCGCCGCCGGGATTGTCGCCTTTGCCGCAGTCGAGCCTACCGTAAAGGTGGTGACTCCCTGCGGCATTGTCGCGAGGATGACTTGCACCGGCACCGCTGGCGTCACGATGTCCGTCTTGCCCGTCTCGTTGAAGCTCTTCACCTCGTTCCAGAGCACGAGGTCCACGACGCCCGACCGCTTCGCGAGCGCGAGCGCGCGAATGGTGGAGGTCGCACCGTTGAGCGTGTAGGAGAACGCCTTCGGTGTGAACGCCGGTCCGGGGTCCGCGAGCGCGGCGAGCATTTGCTGGAGTGCGGTGTAGCTCGCCTTCGGCGTCCAGTCGTTCTTGACGAGCCCGAAGTTTTGCTCATCGTCCGCCGCGTTGTTCCGCTCGTCGATGAACTCGTAGACGCTCGTGTGCACGATGCCAGCGGCGAACGCGTCCAGATACGTGCGCGTCACGTACTTCGCTTGCGCGAGTTCCGACACGCCCGGCTGGTAATGGCTGACGGTGCCGTTCAAGTTCGTGTGGTAGCCCGTCTCCGTTATCCACTGTGGCTTGTTGTGGACAAACGATGTCATGTAAGAAATGGTCCCCGCGAGCGCCGACATGGGGAGCACGCCGCCGGGGTACGGGTGGAGCGCGACCGCATCGGAGCACGCGGTCAAGTCCGGCATATTCGACGCGCCGAAGGCTGACGTTACCGTTGGCGAAGTGACTGCAACGCCGAGAGCATGAGCGCGCGCGTAGACCGCACATTGGAAAGTGCCAGCGTTCTTGCCGTAGGCGGGGATGCCGCCCCACGCGCCGTTGTTGTTATCGACTTCGTTCGGTCCCTCGAAGGCGAGGATGGCACCGGCTCCGAGTCGAGACACGGCGGTGTCGATGGAGAACGTCTGATTATACGGTGCGACATAGCCGCTCCCATTTTGCGCGGGTTGTGTGACGAGTAGGAGCTTCACCGGCGCGAGCAGCTTGTACGGTGCCGTGAGGATGTTGTTCCGATTCACGTCGGTGGCGTCGAAGCCCGCACCGTCGCGGACGAAGGCAATGCCCGCCGCCTTTATCATGTTCGCCGTGCGCGTGGCGTTCGCGCCTTGCGAGTACGGCGCGAGGTCGTAGTACGGGAAGTGCGTGCCGACGCCGACGGAGCGCACGAAGCTGTCGGCGCTGGCCGTGCTCGACGTGGTGACGGGCGGCGGGGGCGGCGGGGTGCCGGTCACGGTCACGGTGGACCACGCCGTTTTCGAGCCGTAGTGGAACTCGACGTTCGTCGTTCCGGCAGAGACGCCGGTCATAAGCCCCGTCGCATCGACGGTCACGACGCCGCCGTTGTCCGTGTACCACGCACCGGCCTTCGGCACGAGTGCGCCCGACTTGTTGTACGCACCGCCGGTCAGCTTGAATGTTTTGCCAGCGACGAGCGTGACCGGGTTCGGCGTCACTTTGACCGTCGTCACTACCGTGTCGCCGGTGGGCGGCGGTGGTGGCGGGGGCGGCGGTGGTGCGGGAGCCGGTGCCGGAGGTGGCGGCGGTGGGGCTGGCGCGGGCGCTGGCGGCGGTGCCGGTGGCGGGGCGGGCGGTGGTGCCGGTGGCACGACAGCGACCGTGACGACGGCGCACGAGTCGAGCGTGGGCGCTCCGCTGACCGGCGAGTGGAGCACGCACCGCTGACCCGTCGTGTCGAGCGTCGATTGAGAAGCGGCAGGAGCGGTGGCGCGTTCGAGCGACGCTACGGGGCGAACTTCACCGTCGGTGGTATCGGGCGTCGGCGAGGGAGCCTTCGAGCAGTACGCGCCGCCGACGAGAATCGCCGAGAGCACGAGCAGGGACGTGGGGCGCATAGCCACCTCAGTTCCGGGAAATGATGTCGGGGCTTGGAGCTTCCCCCGGAATGTGCCACGGCGGGGCCATGCTGTCCACCACGGCTCGTCGGTGGCGGGGGCGCATGGTCCGGGGCTCGCGCCACCGCTTCGGGCGCGAGCCGGTCACGGCGACGCCAACCCCGACGAGCCCCAAGACGAAGAGCACGGGTGCGACGAACATCGCCGCGACCACGAGAAAGCCGAGAATGGCGAGCATCATTGCACCGCCGCGAGCGCGAGCCGCACCGCGTCGGCGTGGTCGCACCGAAGGACTCCGCACGAGACGCAATAAATTGTCTCTTCGCAAATGGCTGGCGTCGTCGAATGGACGACGGTGTACTCCGCCTTCCCGTCGCTGACTTTGTACGTGCTCTCGTTCCGCACGGTGCCTATCGGTCGAATCTTCATGGCGTCCACGGTTGAGGGAATGGTGTGACCGGATACTCGCTCGCCGCTTGGGGGCGAACGGGCATGATGGCGACCATGTAGCCAGCGCCGCGCAACATCGCCACGCCGTCGGTCGGTCCTTGCGTCCACGTTGCCGGTCCGTCAGGGATGTAGCGAAGCGCGACCCTGAGCAAGTCCTTGTTGAACACTCCACCGGCGCACATCCGCACGAGTGTGCGAATGTCTCCCGGCGGTGAGCAGTTGTAGCACGGCGCGCTTCCGTATCCCGCGCACGCGTCGCACTCCGCGTCGTCGTCGAAGTGGTCAGGATTGGGGAGCCAACCGACGCCGCCGCACGACTCGCACGCGACGAGCCCCATCGCCTTGCACTCGCACTCGGAGTCGGGCGTCCACGCCAACCCGACGGCCCGCTTCAAGTCGGGCACCGACACGTCCTTCACGCTGAATGTTCGCGCCGCGTGGGCGCTTTCCAGCACGGAGTGGAGCTTGGACGACACGAGCCCGTCGGTGTCGGGGATGCCGTGGCCGTCGTCCACGAAGAACACGACGCGCCCGTTCGTGGCAACGCTCCACGTCCGGCCCTCGTACTCGACGCCGGAGCGCGGGGCGCGAAACATCCCGTCGTCGGTCACGTCGTGGAGCAACGGTCGGTCGATAGTCCAGTTGGCGAGCCACGGAAACTCGTCGCTCCGCACGAAGGCTGGCGCGGTGATGTCCTTCGGCATTATGGGTTCACATGGAAAAAGATTGACGCCACGGCGAGCACGGCGAAGAAGAGCCCGGCGACGACGAGTATCGCGGTCGCGAGCACGGTGGACACCACCCGAAGGCGGCTACTGTATCGACGCTCTGCTATCCTCATGGGGATAATTTACTCAATAAGAAGGTGAAGGTCAACCCCGACGGAGCTTCGTGTTCCGTTGGAGTGGCGGGTGCTTGCGGCTGGCTTTCGTGTCGGCGTCCTGCGCGGCGCGAGCGAATGGGAACCGACCGTCGGTGTAGTGTTCGATAGCGACTTCAAGCTCGGCGACGTAGTGGCCGAGCCGACACGCTTCTTCGGGCGTAAGGTAGTAGTTGCCACCGAGCGCGCGCTCGGCAAGCTCGGCGATGCTGGCCTTGTTGCCGTAGGCGAGCGCGCTCACGTCTCCACCCGGAGCTTCGGCGTGAGCCACCGCTTCGTCACGTCGAACGCGAAACGCCCGACGAGGAACAACACCCCGCCGAGCATTCCCCATCCAGCCTGCCACCACGCGGGCGGTGTGCACGCGGGCATCACTTCGGGTCCAGCGGTCCGAGCTTGCCCGGAATCCAGTACGTGTTCACGAAGTCGTCCTTCGGGATGTCGCTGAAATCGGCGACGGTGATAGTGCGTGGGGCCGGTGCCGTCGCCGGGCGGCGAACCGCCCGTGCGAGGCTGACCGCTGCATCTGACGCGATGGCAAGAGCCGCTACCGCCACGAGGGCGAGCATCGCGTAGACGCCGAGTGCTGCAAAGTCGTAAGACATGGTGTGCTCCGTTGTGGTATCCCGTCAGGGATAGTAATGCGCCCGTGAGCCGGGCGCAAGGTTCGGTCAGTCGCGCGCCATCCGGTCGTCGTCCATCTTCCAGTCCGCCGCCCGGTCGCGGAGGTCCGCGTCCGTGGGCTCGTAGTCGATTTGCCAGCCGAGCAACCCGTCGCGGGCGAAACCGGCGTCGCTAATGTCGCGACCGCAAATCTCGCATGGGAACTTGTGATAGGCTGAGGTCATGGTGCTCCGTCCGTCCGGGGTGAGTGGTGCCGTTCTGTATCCTCTGAGGGATAAACGCGAGCCGGGGTCCATAAGTTCCCGGCCCACATTCAGTCAGCATCGCGCGTCCGCCGCCTCTTCGCGGGTCCGGTGCATCGTGTCGCTGGCGGCTTCGACCGCCGCCCACGCCGCCGCCTTCGCGACGTAGAGTGCATCCGCCTTCCGGCTCAACGCGCCGGAGACAAGCGCCTCGGCGTAGTAGTCTGCGAAGGCGTCATCCCACGTCGCCACCGCCGCCCGGTACGTCTCGCGGGCGTCGAGTGCCGCCCACTCGGCGCTGAGGCAGGGGTCCGCGTCAATCGTGGAGTAGCGTGCCACACGGGGATTCCCAACCGCCCCGGCGTTCAGTCCTTCGAGTCGTGACATCATGGTGTAAGCCTCTAATCGTGGAAGGTCCGTAGGGGGGTTCGAGAACCCGTTTCCCTATCCCTCTACGGATAAACGCGGGTCCGTTCCTAAAAGTTCCCGCTTGAGAATCGGCTATCGGG
>JBDTAW010000064.1:0-11244 GCA_039924445.1 Gemmatimonadaceae bacterium | reverse complement strand
AAGCAGGGCGGTTCCGACGTGCGCCGCAACACAACGCGCGCCAACTGCCTTGGTGTTAGCGGCCCCGGGCAACTGTACGAACTCGTCGGGCACAAGTGGTTCATGTCCGCACCGATGTGTGATGCGTTTCTGGTGCTCGCGCAAACGGAAGCCGGGCCGGGTTGCTTTCTGATGCCGCGCTTCGCGCCAAATGGTGATCTCAACGCGATACGGATCCAGCGACTCAAGGACAAGCTGGGCGATTGGAGCAATGCGAGCGCCGAGGTCGAACTGCAGGGCGCCGTCGCCTGGCTGATCGGTGAGGAAGGGCGCGGAATCGCGACCATTCTCGAGATGGTAGCGCTTACGCGGCAGGATTGCCTGATAGGATCGAGCGCGATCATGCGTCAGGCGCTCGTACGAGCCGTTCACCACGCACAGTATCGTACAGCATTCGGCAAGCGATTGATCGAGCAACCCTTGATGCGCAGTGTTCTCGCTGACCTGTCGCTGGAATCGGAGGCAGCGGTTGCACTGTCACTCCGTGTTGCAAGAGCTGTTGACGCGAGCTCTCGTGATGCACGCGAGCGTGCATTCGCCCGCGTCGCCACAGCAATCGGCAAGTATTACGTGTGCAAACGATGTCCGCCCGTCGTCAATGAGGCACAGGAATGCCTCGGCGGCAATGGTTACGTCGAAGAATCAATATTGCCGCGACTGTATCGCCAGGCTCCACTCAATTCGATCTGGGAAGGCAGCGGAAACATCCAGTGCCTCGATGTGCTCCGCGCGCTGGCGCGCGAACCGGAAACACGCGAGGCGTTGTTTGACGAGATGAATTCGGCGCGCGGTGCGCATGCGGTACTTGACAGCGAGATCGACCAGTTGGGAGTTGAACTCGATGGTGGTAATGACATCGAGCCATACGCAAGGCGGATCGTGGAACGAATGGCGATAGCGCTTCAGGCGTCACTACTTTTGCGAAGCGACAACTCTGCGATTGCTGCGTCGTTTTGCGAATCGCGGATCAGCGGACTCCATGGGGCGTGCTTCGGCACGCTACCGCCTGGTGGGCCGATCGATCAGCTGATCAGGCGGGCGTTTCCAGAGCGAGGCTGATCTGCGGAACGCAGAATCGCAGAGTCATCCCGCGAAAGCGGGAATGACGGCGTACTCCCGCGCCGCGGGGTGCGCGTCAGACCACCTCGGCGGATGCTTGCATGCACTCGTGGGGCCCGTGGCCGCGTTCTATCTGGATAGTTGCGTGCCCGATTCCGAACCGTTTGCCCAATTCCTGACAGGTTCCGATGAGCATCGAGTCGTCGTCGCCGGCGTTCGGCTTCACCAGATGTGCCGTAAGGGCGACATCTGTTGTGCTCATCCCCCAGATGTGCAGATCGTGAACGTCGGTTACATCGGGAAGCGAGCGAAGATACGCTTCAACTTCCGCAAGATCGACACTTTCGGGCACGGCATCGAGTGCGAGGTGCAGCGACTCTCTCAGCAGGGCCCACGTTCCGATCGTTATCACGACAACGATAAGAAGACTTACCACAGGATCGACCCACAGCCATCCGGTGACACCAATTATGACTCCGGCAATTACCACGCCGAGTGAGACCGCCGCGTCAGCCGCCATGTGGAGGAAGGCCCCGCGAATGTTGAGGTCACCCTTCCGGCCCGCGACGAACATCAGTGCCGTGCCAAGATTGATCGCGATGCCGAGCGCGGCTACCCAGATTACGGTTCTGCTGTTAACGATGTCGGGATTCTGAAAACGAAGAATTGCCTCCCACGCGATTGCTCCGACGGTGATGAGCAGGAAAATGGCGTTTGCCAATGCCGCGAGGATGGAACTGCGGCGCATGCCATAGGTGTGCTTGCGCGTCGGCAGTCGCATTGCGAGTAGAGCGGCAACCCAGGCGAGCGCGAGCCCGAGTACGTCGCCAAAGTTGTGACCCGCGTCAGCTACCAGCGCAAGAGAATTGGATTGCAGGCCGTAAACGACCTCCATGATTACAAATGCAAGATTGAGCGATATCCCGATCGCGAATGCAGTATTGTAATTGGCCGGTCCGTGCGAATGACTGTGTCCGGCATGACCGTGTCCGGCATGACTGTGTCCGGCATGGCTGTGATCGCCGTGCGAATGTTGCGCTTCAACCACCGACGGGGCCGTCACTATCTGCTGTGTTTATACATCATGTCTACCAGCTCGTCGTACATTGCGCTGGCCTCGTCCTCGCCTGTTCTGATCGCTGATGTAGCACAGTACTTGAGATGGTTTCGCATGAGTTCTCTTCCGACGGCGCGCAACGCTTCATGCGCGGAGGATATCTGCGTCATTATATCGGCGCAATAGCGTTCTTCCTCAACCATCTTCTGGATCCCACGGATCTGTCCCTCGATCCGGCGCAATCGCTTGAGATTGCGCTCCTTCGAGTCGCTGTCGACGCCAACTGCCTTCCGTGGTTCGCTCGCGGTGCCAGTAGCTGATGCCATTCTGCAGCTGCCTCCGTTTGTGTGATTCGACTTTTCATTCATAACGTTCCAATCCTGCATCGTACTCGATATCAGGCTATTCGCGCGCCGCGTAACCGCAGGCTGTTGCCGACCACGCTCACCGAGCTGAACGCCATGGCGGCGCTCGCCAGTATCGGGCTCAGCAGGATCCCAAGCGATGGGTAGAGCACGCCAGCAGCGATCGGGATACCGATCACGTTATACCCGAACGCCCAGACGAGATTCTGCTTCATCGTGCGCATTGTCCGCCGCGACAACTCGATCGCCTGAGCTGCTGCGTCGAGGTCACCGCGCATCAGCACGACGTCAGCGGCCTCGGCGGCCACATCTGTACCGGTGCCAATCGCCATGCCAACGTCGGCCTGTGCGAGAGCGGGCGCGTCGTTGATCCCGTCTCCGACCATCGCGACAACCTTGCCTTCACTCTGAAGTCGCTTGACCTCGGCGACCTTTCCGTCGGGTAGGACTCCGGCTACAACTCGATCGATACCGGCTTCACTTGCGATAGCACGCGCCGTTTGCTCGTTGTCCCCGGTCAGCATTACAACTTCAAGTCCCATTTGACGGAGGCGTGCTACCGCCGCGCGCGACGATTGCCTGATGGGATCCGCGACAGCGACAAGTGCCGCGACAGATCCATCAATCGAGAAATACATGGGTGTGCGTCCACGCGCGGCAAGTGCTTCACCTTGAGACTCCAGCATCGTAATGTCGATCGCATGTTCTCCCATCAAGGCCGAATTGCCGGCGAGCAGTGTCATGCCATCCACTACGCCGATCGCACCTCGTCCAGCCACAGCGGTGAAGGACGCGGCTGTGGACAGAGCGAGGTTGCGATCCTTTGCGTAGCGGACTATCGAGTCCGCAAGTGGATGTTCAGAAGACGCTTCGAGCGATGCAAAGACGCGCAACACATCGTCATCACTGCGAGCCGCATGCGGGATCGTAGCAAAGTCGGTCACAACCGGCCGACCTTCGGTCACGGTTCCGGTCTTGTCGAGCACGACAGTCGTTACATCCCCAGCCCGCTGCAACGTCTCGCCGCCTTTCATGAGCACGCCCAACTCAGCGCCCTTGCCAGTAGCGACCATCACTGCGGTCGGAACCGCGAGACCCATCGCGCATGGACACGCGATGATGAGCACCGCAACGGCCGCCGCGAAGGCGCGAACCAGCGGTGCGTCACCGCCCGCGATATCGACCGATACAAACCAGACGACGAACGTGATCACTGCGAGCGAGATAACAACGGGAACGAAGATGCCACTCACCGTGTCCGCCAGCTTCTGGATCGGTGCGCGCGAACCCTGCGCATCGCGCATCAGCTTGACGATCTGTGCAAGTACGCTGTCGCTGCCAAGTGTGGTGGCCTCGTACCGAAAACTTCCTGTTCGGTTGATGGTACCGCCGATCACGCGATCGCCGACTTTCTTGCTGACGGGGAGTGATTCTCCCGTGAGCATTGATTCATCAACGGAACTTTCACCCGAAACTATTTCACCGTCGACCGCAACGCGTTCACCGGGCCGGACTACCAAGGTATCGCCGCGGCGTACCGTGTCGACCGGGACGTCTACTTCCGTTCCGTCACGGACAACACGTGCCATTTTCGGCTGGAGATTGACGAGTGACCGAAGCGCGTCGGAAGTGCGACTCTTCGCTCGAGCTTCGAACGTGTTGCCCATGAGAATGAGCGCGATGATGAACACCACTGCTTCGTAGTACACATCCGGCGATACACCATGAGAGATGAAGAACCCAGGTGCGACCGTCGCGATTACCGAATAGATGAACGCCGCTCCGGTACCGACGGCGATCAAGGTATTCATGTCTGCCGAATGGTGACGGAAGCTTGCCCAGGCTCGGACGTAGAAATGTCGACCAGACCATGCCATAACGGCGGCGGTGAGAACGAGCAATGTGTACGACAGTTGTCGGGGATCGATCTGGTACGCCCACGGCGTGATACGTTCGAGCACAGGTGTGAGCGATGTCATCACCCAGCGCATGAATGGATCGGCCACCGGACCGCCCATGGCGTGAGCATCGGCCGCCATCAATGGCATCGAAAAGATCATCGCGAGCACGGCTATCACGCCGGCCACGATGGCCTTCAGTCGAAGGTCATGGAACTCCTCGGTCTGAGCGCGATCGCGCGCTTCCTGCTCTTCGAATGCGGATTGATCCGGCGACGCGAGCTCGGCGCCGTAGCCAGTGGCGCGGATCGCCTGCACCAGATTGTCGGGTTGGACGACGGTCGGGTCGAACGTGACAGATGCGTTCTGCATCATCAAGTTGACTGACGCATCGACGACACCAGGCTGCTTCTGAAGCGCGCTCTGGACATTAGCCTGGCACGCCGCGCATGTCATTCCGCTCACAGGTATGCGTATGTGTTCCGCCTTCGGCGGTGACGCTGCGACGATTGAGCGCTCGCGAGTTGCTGTCATCCTGATGCTCCGCTACTCCGCAATGAGTGAACCGTGCAGCATGCTCATGCCGCACATGAATCCGTATTTTCCCGGTCGCGGCGGAGTCAGCTCGATGGTTGTCTTCTCGAACGCCGGAAGAAATTTCTTCACACCGAAATCCGGGAAGACGATCTCCTCTGAGCAGCTGGATGTTTCCTGGCGATCAAACGTAAGCCGAACAGGCTGCCCGCTTTTCACCCGTATCTGAGCCGGCTCGTATCCGCCCTTCACGGTGATCGTGATTTCTGGCATGCCGACCATGTCGGGCGCGGGCATGCTAACGGCGACGCGAGGGGCGACGAAAAAGTACCAGTACACCCATCCTATGAGCGCCGCCCCTGCTGCGACGACAATCCAGTCTGTAGTAGTCATCAGCGCCGGCGCGTCATGCGGCGCGGATGGCAGCCTTGGCGGGATAGCCGGCCTCGGTGACAGCCCCCGCGATTGCGGCCGGCGACGTCTGGTGCGGGTCGAATGAGACTGCAGCAGATCCAATGCTGACTTTCCCGACCGTCACTCCCACGATGCTCTTCAGCGCGTTCTCAACCCGCCCAACACAGTGTCCGCAGCTCATTCCGGACACTTCAAGAGTCAGTGATTCCACTGCCAATCCTCCCTTAAAACAAGATTATACCGTGATTGTTCGATACCTCTACCCCGTATTCTATATACCCCGGGGGGCTATGTCAACGGACCGATGAACAGATCGGCTCCTTTTGCGCTGACCGTCTTCCGGGGAGTCGACTTGAACTGCATCATTGCAGTCCTTGGCAGGTTCCATATCAAATCTTTACCACGGCAGCGAGGCTCCAGGATGGAAGCACACGATTCAAAAGCCTCAGACACCATCGTCCTGATCCATGGGCTCTGGCTGACGGCGCTCAGCTGGGAGAACTGGGTCAAGCATTACACCGACAAGGGATTTCGGGTAATTGCACGCAGCTGGCCCGGAATGGAAGGAGATATCGATGACCTGAGGCGCGATCCCTCTGCGATTACTGGACTCGGAGTGACGGAAATCGTCGACCACTACGACCGAATCATTCGGGAACTCGAGCGCCCTCCAATAATCATGGGCCACTCGTTCGGTGGGTTGATCACGGAGATCCTCAACGATCGGGGACTCGGCGCGTCCGCAGTTGCAATCGATCCTGCACCGGTCAAGGGAATACTCGTGCTGCCGTTTGCCGCGATCAAGGCGGCGCTGCCGGGACTCAAGAATCCATTCGAGCAGCACCGCGCGGTCGCGTTGACCCTTGAGCAATTCCATTACGCATTCACGAATTATCTGAGTGAAGAAGACTCAGCACCGATTTACGAGCGGTATGCGGTACCTGGACCGAATCACGTGTTGTTCCAGGCAAGTCTGGCGAACTTCAATCCTCACGCCGAGACCACCGTCAATTTTCACAACGATGATCGAGCGCCGCTACTGCTGATTTCCGGCGGCAACGACCATACAGTTCCTGCCTCGGTAACCAAAGCGAACTTCGAACTGTTCAAGAAGTCAAAAGCGGTGACAGACTACAGGGAGTTCCCGAGCCGCGCGCACTGGACGATCGGCCAACCCGGATGGGAGCAGGTCGCGGATTATAGTCTCGACTGGGCCGTCAAACACGCAAGAGCGAAGTAAACTCGCACCTTGGACTGGATGATCCTTGTGTGACTTTGCCCGCACCGATGTTCAATGTCGGTGCGGATCGGACCGACGAAAACAGGCTTGCATGGCATGGATATTGTGTAGGCGTGTGTCAAGCGTGCTATACGGAGATTCCGTTTGAACGTGCAGCCATTTTTCACGAGGTTTTTTCGATGAGCATACTTGGAACCATCATGTCCAAGGTTTTCGGCCATGACACGGCGGCACCAGCCAGTTCGGCCCCGAGCGAAACTCCCGCACCTGCTGCAAACTCGCCTGCGGCCACCCCTCCTGCGGCACCGATGTCGCAAACCGACGTTGAGTCAATCCTGACCGAGATGGCCAAGGCCTATTCGCATCCAGTCAACTGGAAGTCGTCAATCGTCGATCTGATGGCGATGCTCGGAATGGACAACAGTCTCGCGCAACGCCGCGCTCTCGCCGGCGAACTGGGTTACACCGGCGACACCAACGACACCGCGACAATGAATATCTGGCTTCACAAGCAGGTCATGCAAAAACTGGCCGAACATCAGGGCGTCGCGTCAGCGGACTTGATGAAATAACGCTGCAGCAATCAGCAGTTGCAGTGAAATGCGGTGACACTGGGCGATGTCTGGTGTCACCGTTGCGTTTCCGCCCCCTCAGCCGCGCAGAATCTGCAGCGGTCAGCTATCGGCCGCGTAATCCGCAGCAGCTGTATGATCCATTCCGCGGTCTACACCCATCGCGTTGAATACGGCGCTGAGAGCGCACGTCACGATCAGGTTGGCGATGAACGCGTAGAACGCTGAATATGCAGCGAGATGGAATCCGCCTATTTGCAGCGGGAAAATCGCGGTGAAATGCTGTGATGCCGCCATCGCTGTTCCGGTCACCATTCCGACCGCCCATCCAGTCAACAATGCCCAGCGATGAAACCATCGTGTGTACAATCCGAACACGATCGTCGGGAATGTCTGCAGGATCCAGACTCCACCGAGAAGCTGGAAATCAATCGCCTCCTGACGTGCATTCTGCAGCAGGAGAATGAACGCAAGTGCGCCGAATTTCACGACCAGCGACGCGGCTTTCGCCATGCGTGCTTCCTCATGTTGCGTTGCATTCGGCCGAAAGTATTCTCGGTAGATATTTCGCGTGAACAGATTCGCCGTGGCGATGGACATGATCGCAGCCGGCACGAGCGCACCGATCGCGATCGCTGAAAAGGCGATGCCGGCGAACCAGGGCGGGAACATCATATTGAACAGGGCCGGCACTGCATACTGCGCACCGTAGACGCGATCAGGTTTGATCCCCGCAGCTAATGCCATGAATCCAAGCAGCGCGATGAGCCCTAGCAGGATGCTGTAGGCCGGTAGAAATGCGGCGTTGCGCTTGATGACGCTGCGACTGTCGCTGCTCAAAACTCCAGTGATGGAGTGCGGGTACAGGAACAGCGCGAGTGCAGATCCGAGCGCGAGTGTTGCGTACGATCCATACTGCGCCGGAGCAAGCAGGAGTTTCTGTTTCGGCACCGCCGCGAAGATGTGTCCATAACCACCAAGTTTCGCCGGTATGACGAGGATAGCCGCAATAACGACGATGAAGATCAGTGCATCCTTCACCAGAGCGATCATGGCAGGAGCGCGTAAACCGCTGGAATACGTGTACGCCGCGAGGATTACGAAGGCGATGATGAGCGGCAGATCACCCGCCAGTCCCGTTCCTCCGATTCCAACTGCCGCCAGCACCACCTGAATGCCAACCAGCTGCAGCGCGATATACGGCATCGTGGCGAGAATCCCCGACGCCGCCACAGCGAGTGCAAGCGTGCTACTGTCATAACGCCCTCTCACGAAATCTGCCGGCGTGACGTAGCCGTGCACTTTGGATACCGACCACAGCCTCGGCATGATCAGAAACACGAGTGGATACACAAGGATCGTGTATGGGACCGCGAAGAATCCGATCGCACCCGCGCTGAATACCAGTGCGGGAACCGCGACAAACGTGTATGCCGTGTACAAATCGCCGCCCAGCAGAAACCAGGTGACGACAGTTCCGAAGCGACCTCCTGCGAGACCCCACTCATGCAGGAGATTCATGTCGCCGCGTCGCCAGCGCGCTGAAAAGAATCCGATCCCGGTGACCAGCGCAAATAGCGCGATCATGACGCCGAGCGCCACGACGTTCACGAAGCCATCCGGGTTTGGCGAGTCAAGCCAGAGGCTACGATCACGGAGTTCCGTCCGGGTCTTTCGATCTCATTGGACGTTCGGACGCGTAGACAAGGATTGTTATAACGGCGCTGATTACTATCCAGAGGAACTGATACCAGTAAAAGAACGGTATCCCGTGTAGCGAAGGCTCAATCGATGTGTAGCTGGAGACCCAGAGCGTTCCCACGTATGGAATGATCAGCAGAAGCGGGATCGCGCGTCGCAATCCATGTTTTCTCTTGACCACCGTATCGGGATTGGTATTCATTCAGGTCTGCCTCGTTGAGGAGCAGCGGTAAACTTAGGCCTGCAAGCCGCTGGGGCAACCGGGAAGGTTCGGTTGGCGCCAGTTGTCCTGAGCGCGGCGGGAATGCGTTCCCGGGTCCGCGTGGTGAATTATGAATGGGGATCGGATATTATTCAGGGTGCTACGATCCACCGTAGTCGCTTACAGACTGGAGACTGGATGAATAAGAAATCGTCCCGGAGCATTCCGGATTTCTCGCGCCACTCGACACGGCCCAAGGCCGTCACACCTGACGCCTCGGCGCCGGTAAAGGCAAAGACCGTGAGTGCGACGCCGCCGCGGCCCAAGCCACAGGCAACTTCGGCGAAATCCGGCCAGCGCGGACGCTAGTTGCCCAGTGTCGCGGCTCAGTCGGCGCGAAGGCCAGTGATAACCTTGGCCAGGATCTCATACGACCGCATGCGCGCTGTGTGGTCGTAGATCATTGATGCAGCGATAATTTCCTGCACGCCGGTCGCTTCAATGAATTGTGCGAGGCCGCGCGCAACCGTCGCGGACGAGCCGACAAACGACACTGCCAGTCTGGACGACACTTGTGCCTTTTCAATCGGACTCCAGTAAGTCTCTATATCTTCGATTGGCGGCGCCAGCTGACCGGGAGTTCCGCGAAGAAGATTCGTGAATTGCTGCTGCGCCGAAGTGAACAGCTTTCGCGCCTCGGCGTCCCTGTCCGCGGCAAAGACGTTGACGCCCGCCATAGCATACGGCCGGTCCAGCTGCGCTGATGGCTTGAACGTTGAACGATAGATCTCGAGCGCATCCATCAACGCATCCGGCATGAAATGCGATGCAAACGCGTACGGCAACCCGAATTCCGCCGCGAGTTGTGCGCCGAAAAGACTGGAGCCTAGAATCCAGAGTGGCACGTTGGTGCCAGCGCCGGGCACCGCGCGAATCCGTTGCCCTGGCTGTGTGGGCGCCAGGAAAGTCTGAAGTTCAAGCACATCCTGCGGAAACCGGTTCGCGCTCATCGGATCGCGTCGTAGCGCACGCATTGTAGCCTGATCCGCGCCGGGCGCACGACCGAGCCCGAGATCGATGCGACCGGGATACAGGGACTCCAGGGTACCGAACTGTTCAGCGATGATCATTGGCGCGTGATTTGGCAGCATGACGCCGCCAGCTCCAACACGAATCGTGCTGGTTCCTCCGGCGACATAACCAATCACAACAGCCGTCGCCGCGCTTGCGATTCCCGTCATGTTGTGATGCTCGGCGAGCCAGAACCGGTGAAATCCCAGCCGTTCGGATAGCTGCGCCAGCTCGAGCGTGTGTTTCAACGCGTCGGCGGGAGTCAGGCCGACGGGTACCGGGGCGAGGTCTAGAACCGAGAACAGAGGCGCGCGCATACTTGAAAGCTATTCAAATGCGCAGCTCTATTCCTGCTCGGTTCGCGCGTCGAACTTGCTGCGAAACGCAAATTGCGTCTGATCGGCCGGTATCACATGCTCGTAGCTGTACGCTGCTGATGGAGGGAGCGAGCCGAGCACACTTCGCCCGATCGCCATGATTCCCACCACGATCAGCGCAAGCGCCACGACGATGCCGCCGAATCGCACAGCGAGTTCGCTTCTGACGCTTTCGAGCTGCTGTCCAATCAGGAAGGCTCCGTGCGTGACAACAGCGGCGAATATCATCAGGATGAGGTGTCCGGTTACCGCATCGGGATAAATACCGCCCATCATCAGCGATATGCCGAGTACGATCTGAAGATCGAGAAGACCGACGAATGCTGTCGTGAGTCTGCGTGCGACGAGAGGCGCGCGGCCGGTCGACACGCTGTATGCTAGCGCGATCAGCGCAGCGAGAGCGACAAGCAGGATCAGGAAGCGGAGGCCTGAGTGCGTGTAGTAGAGAAATGTCATGTGTGTAAAATGGACTCCCGACGGTTATCGAGCACGGTTGGACGAAATGGCCATGGTATTAGAAGATTTCCCGGGCGCACGGCCAAGTGGCGCGTTGCTCGCGTAATGGTGAGAATTCCGTATGCCACCACATTCCGAGATGGAGACGAACAATGAAAGCAACCATGCTATACGCCCCGCGCGACATTCGCTTCGAAGATCGCCCGGATCCCACGATTCTGAAACCGACGGACGCGATCATCCGCATTTCGGCTACTTG
>JBDTAW010000063.1:0-7958 GCA_039924445.1 Gemmatimonadaceae bacterium | reverse complement strand
TATCTCGAAGTAAAGAGTGTCGCCGACTGTATGGGTCGTAAACAGGCCAACTCGGGTCTTCGCGGTTTTCGGAATGACCTCCGAATATGGCTTGACCGGCGAATGCGAATGGCTTGTGTCCGCTGCTCCGGCGCCGTGCAACGGCACCGGAGCCAGATTCGGCGTCGGCATGCACGCGATCGCGAGCAACGGAACCAGCAACCAGCTCGATCGCCTGCAAAGACGCCATCCGCCATTCCCGCGAACATGGGAATCCATTGTCGACGGTCCCCTACCCAACGATTCGCCCACCGTCAGTCGGCCTACTCAATTGCCGTCACCGCCATCCCCAGGGCGTGATATCCCTTGTCCACGTAAACCGTGCTACCGGTTATCCCGCTGGCCAGTGGCGAACACAAAAATGCCGCCGTAACGCCAACCTCCTCGGCTTCCAGCCTCTGGGCAAGCGGCGAATTCTGCTCGCAGTACGCCACCATCTTTTCAATAATCCCGATCGCACTCGCCGCCCGCGACGCGTAAGGACCGGCCGAAATGGTGTTGACCCGGTGGCCGTATCGGCGGCCGATCTCAAAGGCCAGAACCCGCGTATCGCTCTCCAGAGCGGCCTTGGCCGATGACATCCCGCCACCGTATCCCGGGATCGCGCGCTCGGAGGCCATGTAAGTCAGCGACACAAACGCGCCATTATCGCGCATGATGGGCGCCAGTTTGGATGCAAGGCCAATCATCGAGTACGCGCTCACGCCGATCGCGGTGAGATAGCCGCTGCGGCTCGTATCGATCAGTTGCTTTTTCACTTCCGGACCGTTTGCGAGCGAGTGGACGACGATGTCGATTGGCGTGTCGCCGAAATCGGCCACGAGCCGAGCCGCCATCCCTTCAATGGAAAAATCGCCTGTGTCCTTGTAGCGCTTGTTTGTACGAACCTCTTCAGGCGCGTCGGCCAGGGTATCGTAGGCTGCGTCGAGCGGGTAGATCCGCTCGAAGCTGAAAGACGAACCGTCGCTCATCTTCAGCGAGTCGGCCATCTTGCCGCGCTCCAGCAGGTTCATGAAGATGTTGAGCGCCGGTGGCCAAGTCCCAACGCAAACTGTCGCGCCGGCCTCAGCCAGACACTTGGCGATCGCGAAGCCGAATCCACCATCGTCCGCCACGCCTGCAACGAGGGCACGCTTGCCCGTGAGGTCGATATTGAGCATTGGCATAAGATAGTATCTTCCTCGCGTGGCTACTCCGGCTGGCATCTTCATACTCGGCGAACTCTCTGGTCCCGTCGCTGACGAGATCCAGGCCATCGCGGAGCGGTTTGACCCCAAGCTGGCGCGATCTCACCGGCCTCACATCACCCTGGCGGGATCCTCCGGTCTTGGCCCGATGGCCGCCGACACGTCTGTGGCAGAGATGCGAGAGCGACTGGAGCCGATTACGAGCGCCACGGCGCCGATCGAGCTGGTGCTGGGACGCGCCGAGCGCTTTCCGGCGACCGAGATAGTGGTGCTACCCGTGCCGCCCCGCGGTCCGATCCGGGACCTGCATGATCGGATAAGCGCCAGCGGACTGCACTTTGCACGTCCAAGGTTCGCGTTCTCTCCGCACGTCACGCTGAATCTTTACAAGACGCTCACTCGAGAGGCGCTCGATTCATTGCTTGCGATTCAGATCAAGGAGCCGGTGATGCTGGACAGAATCCGGATGTACTACACGAGTGATCCCAACATATCGCGCCTGATGCTGGAACTGCCGCTCGAACTCATCTGATGGTGTCATTCCCGCGAAAGCGGGAATCTATCTGGTCGACGGATGACGGCTAACGGTTCATCACAGGAGAATGCAAATGCAGATTCTGGTTCTTGTACTCTGTTCCAAGGGGCGCAGTCTTCGCGAAGCAATCGCGAATGACAAGCGAATCGACAAATACGGGCTCCAAGTGACGAGCGAGAAGCAGCCAGGGCGTCAGCCAGGCTGGATGAAGTTGCACAGCGCAGATTCCGCGCGCGGCGCGCTCAACGTGGAGTGGGATGCGCAGTCCGCGATTCTAAGTGGACGCGTAATTACTCGCGGCTCCCGGAGACCGAGCCCGATCGTCGGGGATTTCATCAACTATCTACTGGCGAGACACGGAAGTCGTGTTCAGTCGATAACAACGGCGTATCGCTGACGGCCCGTGACTCCCAAGCTCCCCGCCAGATATGCCCTGCGTCGCTGCTCGGGAAATCACTCGATTGCGTAACAAGGCACAGGTGCTACAACATCGGGAGTCTTCAGTATCCGACCCATTCATCCGACTCCGACGAACTGATACCCATCTGCGCGACTTCGGCGTGCTCTGCGGCTGTCAGTCGCATGGTGCCTTCCTGAAGATGTGTTACGACGCCGAGTACGAGTTCGCCGGAACGGTAACAAGCGAAATCCTCAAGCCATCCGTCGGGGCTGGCGACATTGTGGAACAGGCCGCCGGCGAGGTACGGTAGCAGCGCGTCGACGCTCGCTTCGTTAAGAGTAAAGAGGCGAACCTCACGCGTCGAACCCTGACCGTCTGCGTCGATCAATACCCTGCGACGTTCAAGCCCGAGTACGAAAGGTTCGATAGCATCTTCAAATGCATCCGCATCCACGGCAATCTCACCGTGGATGCCCATGACCGTGAGCGTGAACTGATCAACACCAGCAGCGATCAGCCATCGCAAGAGTCGCGGCGTGACATGCGCTGGGAAGCCGTTCGGGGATATGTGTCTGCTCTGCACTTGCTCTGGCATGGTGCAGAAGATACTGCCTCACTCGGCTTCTATAACAGCCCCGGGTTCAGCCTCCAGACTGCGAGCGAGAGCGCGCCGGCGAAGCTGACCCAGGCGATGTACGGGAGCATCAATACTCCCGCGCTCGGCCGAATTCTCCAGAATCCAATTATCGTCGCGACTACAAGTATCCACAGAATCGCGATGTCGGCTACAGCCAGCGCTCCCTGTTTCCACGCAAAAAATAACCAGGTCCAGAGGCCGTTCAACGTGAGCTGAGCGATGAAAAGCGACAGGGGAATGCGCGCTTCAGCGAATCCACCGGCTTGTCTCCAGACCATCCACGCCGCGATCGCCATGAGTAGGTAGAGCGCCGTCCAGACTGGGCCGAAAAGCCACGATGGCGGCGCCCACGCGGGCCGCGCGAGCTGCTGGTAGAACGATGGTGAATCGACCGATGCAATCGCGCCCGCCCCGGCGGCAATGAACGTCACGATGAGCCAGCCTGCGAAACCCTTGATGGAACCTATGGGCGTGTTTGTCATGCCCCTGTGGTTGGCAAACTCCGCGCCGGAGACTCACAACTTTCGGATCACTCCAGCACCCGTTCCCATTGGGCGAGGTCGCCCTTTACCACGCGGAACAGCGGATGTGCGCGCACAAGCGTAACGTTCGCGAGGTTGTTGAGAGCAGCAGGTGAACGGATTGCCAGCTTTCGACGAAGGTGAGTCCATTCGTAGTCCAGCTGCCCTCGCGTCACCATTAGCGGAACGACGCCTTGGTCGCGATCTATCTTTGATTCATCAAACCGGAATCCGCGCCGAACGGACTCGTCATGCACTGCTCGTAGATAGGCGGCAATGTACCTATCCGGCGCAGGAGACTCAATGAATCGTTGCAACTGCGGATGCTGTGTATAACCGCGGGTCCTCCCGGCAAGGACTGCCTGAGCAAGAAGACCCTCACGCCAAAGCGCAACGAGACCACGCGTGTCGAGATATTTGGGATGAACCGACCAGAGTCTCATGGTGCTGCGAACTGACGCGCGTGCATCAAACCGAGCCGCTCAGACTATGTACTGCTTCTTGATGCGCACGTCCTGACCCGACATGGGGCTCGTGCCGAACGGGAATAACTTGACTGTCGGGTGAAACGCTTTCGGAACCATTCTTATGGATTCCCGAAAATCCTGATTCACACGTGCCAGCTCAGGCCATACCTGCGAATCCCACGACGCGGCGCTGTTGTCCACGCTTGCTGGAATGATTGCGCCTTCAGCCAGCTCGATCCAAAGCTCAAGACGCTTGTTGGCTGCGGTATCCTCGTATGGGTGGAGCGCGAAGTTGACGACCTTACCGCCGAGTTCCGGGCAACGCATCAAAACGTGCTGCAGGTCCTCAGGCGTAATCTTGCAGCCGTAGAAACCGACGGCGCTGTCCTGTCTCCCCCAGTGAAACAGTAGCGGCAGATCAATCCGCGGCGAAGGCGGGTCAAGTGAAAGTCGATGATCTCGAAGTATTGATATGACATCTGATGCACGGCGCACAATTCCACGATCGTGGAGATTGTACCGAATGCGCGGCGACACGTTCTGCAATCGATTGATAGTGAAGAGCAGGTTGCGCTCGGAATCGCTTTCGATCAGATAGTTCAGTGGGTCGAACTGAAATATCATCGGAAGAGCTTCGTGGCCATAAAGATCGCTCGCGAGCGACGCATTTTGCTCAGCGGCCTGACGCAGGGCGACAGCGAACGGGCTCTCGAAGGCGATGTTGATTTCAAGATCTGAGGCACCGAAGCTGGATACCGTACTACGGAAGCACTTGTTCAGTGCGCTTCGGAGAGACTCCGACATTCCCTCGCCACCGACTACAGCTGACACATGGAATTCGGACCAGTCGATAGTCGCCGTATCGACCAGCGTCTTGAGAAACGGGGGATAGCCAGCGACGACGTACTTGTACTTCGGCCCAAGCAGCTCGAGGGTCGCGACGATCTTTCCGACGTCAGGGCCCGTGGACTTGAGAACGCAACGATCCACGAGCGACATCGACACATTCATCCCGGTTGCCCAGGGTCCGAGCGCGAACGCATTGATGAGGATGAAACTCTCGTCGCCAAACGTGCTGCGTGTGCTGTACTGGATCAGACGGCGACCGGCATCGCGCTCGGTCGCACCGCGAACCCAATTGCTCGCGGTACCGCTCGAACCAGACGATTCATCCAGAACTGCTCCGCGCGTCGGCAGCCGACCGCCTTGACAGCGTGCTTCGATCGACCACCGCTTGACGTAATTCGTTTTGTCCATGGACGGAACTTCTTCCCAGGCACCGGGACGGTCGGCGTCCATCTCCCGGAGGAATTCTGCGTACGCGGGCACCTTGCGTCGAGCATTGTAGAACGCTGCACTCGCTCTCTTGCGGCTTATCCAGTCGCGTTTGGGTGCATCGAACATCGGCAGGAACAGCATCCGGTACGTACCCCACGACGACAGGGCTGCACGTCCAGCTTCGCTCAGTATGCGTCCAAGAACAGGATCAACAATCTTATTCATTGACGAGTATGGATTGGAGTCGAGGAGCCTGTGGCGGCGGGCCGCCATATCCGAAGCGAAACACGAGCCAGCAATCATCGGCACCAAATGTGCGCGCGATCTTCGACGCGTAATGCGGATTCGTGAGCATGGAACCCATTGGCTGCATGTATACCCCGACGCGCGCCATTTCGAGCCACAGGTTCATCAACGTCTCGCCCGCAGAAAAGAGCTCACCGGGACGACGGAACGGCCCGCAAAGCAGGCCGATGTGACGCGTGCCACGCTGAGTGCGGAGGTAGCGATGAACTGCGAACTGCCTGAACAGCGGTAGATGGAACAGGTGCGGGAAGTTGAATGCCGTTCGAATCTCCCACGCCGGCTGGTTCATTGGCTTCTCCCATAAGCCGTCGCCAAACGTCGGTGTCGTTCCAGTTCGATACCAGGAACTGATTTCCTCGCGCTCCTCGTCGAAGTGGAGATTATCAACAATTGCATTCGCGTTCAAACGAAGGATTCTGTCCACGACGGCCGCGTCGTCATACTGAAGAAACCTGTGACCTCTGTCTCCGACAACCTTGTCGAATGCATGGATGGCGGATGAGTCAACGACGAGATCGTTGTAAGGGATCCTGGATGTTCGGCGGACTGTCAGCAAATCTGAACTCGGGGCCGCAGCGCAGCTTCCGGTAATCGTTGCCGTACCGATCGTAACACGCTCACCAGATGTGTGCAGCGTTGCCGGGTCGATCGTGACATCGGGTGAAACGTCAAGCTCGAGGCCCAGTTGCCGCGCGGCAAACCGCATGGCAACCGCAAGCACTCCAAACGCGCTCGCCATGTAAAGGTTGCCATGATCCTCTCGCGGCAGCAACCGGTCGCGCAGCAGGATCACGTCGGCGGAATTCGCGTCCCGAGCGAGGATGCGAAATGGCTGCGTGTTATGGGGAGTCGGAGCGAAACGCGCGAGGTCGGCGATTCTGCTCCAGTGCTCCAGCGTCGGTTTCAAGTTGATCCGAGCCGAAAGCGATGCTGCGAGTCAATCTGCATTGGAGCCGTCGCCGCATCCATGACCGGCTCGCGGTTCAGTCTGGACTCGGCTTTCTTGCGGCTCATAGGACTCCAATCTATACTCTATCGCTTGCAGGAGCACGGGAAAGAATCGGCGGTCGCTGCCGGAGAGTGCCCGCGCTGTCACCTTCCAGCCCAGGCTGTCCGTATATGCGCCCTTCACACTTTCTGACAGCGAGTGCTGTCATCGCGCTGTTCCCGTTCGCGGGTAACGCTCAGTCCGCTATTCGTCCCTGTACTACTGCTACGACGGCGTGCGAACAGTGGATAACATATGGAAGCGGGCCGGCCCGGTCGATGGTTTACTCCACGTTCTCGCTCGACAAACCCAACTCCGCGATGACGCGTGCACTTATCATGGTGCACGGAGCAGGTCGGAACGCGGATCATTATTTCGAGACGGCAACAGCAGCGGCGTTTCTCGCTGGAGCTCTCGACAACACGGTTGTTATTGCGCCGCACTTCACTGCAGGTCGCGACACGGCGCAGCCGAATGAAGTGATATGGCCTGAGCGCGGTGACACCTGGCGGTCGGGAGGAATGTCGCCGAGCAATCCGACGATATCTGCATTCGATTTTGTCGACGATCTGGTGCGCAGACTGGCTGACAAGAAGATATTTCCGAATCTCACTCAAATTGTTGTCACCGGCCATTCTGCCGGTGGACAATTCGCCACACGCTACGAGATGGCTAACAAGGTTGACGGGACAGTAAAGGGCGTGACGATCACTTATGTCGTCGCGAATCCCTCCAGCTACGCCTGGCCAGCCGCAGTCAGGCCGTTGCCTGTTGGCAACGCGGATCCATCAACCGCGGTCCAGGAAGCACTTGGCCCCAATGGTGAAAAGGTCAACAGCAATTTCACGTTCGGCCCGTTCGATTCCACCAAGGTGCCGCGCTACAATCACTGGCCAGCTGGCCTGGAAGATCGTGCGGGATACACAGCGCAGATGAGTGACGATCAGTTGAAAAAGCAGCTCGTCGAGCGTCCAACAACGTATCTGTTGGGGCAGGTTGATGTGCTTCCGCTTGGTGGATTCGATTCATCCCCAGCTGCCATGGCGCAGGGACCGACACGTCGCGCTCGCGGTGAGGCTTTCTACAAATACGTCAACGAAGTGCTCGGCGCAAAGCACAACGCCATAATTGTTCCCGAATGCGGGCACAACGATCGGTGCATCTTCACGACGGATGTCGTATTCCCGGCGATATTCCCGAAGTAGCGCACGGACGAGAAGAGCTGTTCAGCGTTCCTTCGTGGCGGCCATCCGATCGGATGGCCGTTTTTGTTTCCTGTCAGGTCGCCGAACTACTTGATCGCGCCTGCGCTCTTGAGTGCGCCGGCACCGCCAACAATCGGCAGTGTGAACGAGCTGCCGCTCAGATCAACGGTCAGCTCCGTTCCTGGCTTCGGCCATAGCGTGAACTCGCGATCGCTCGACATGATCATGACACCGATTCGCTTACCAGCCGGAATGATCTCGTCGTCGGGCTCGATGTCGAATGTCATGTTGTAGAACTTGCCCGGAACGAGCTTCTCACCGGGAATTTCGGAGTCGTAATTTCCACCGTGTGTAAGCGACCGATAATTCTGCGGATCGGCCCAGCCGCGGGTGAT
>JBDTAW010000062.1:0-2565 GCA_039924445.1 Gemmatimonadaceae bacterium | reverse complement strand
TGATTGCACCGTCGGCCTTGATGAGGAAGACGAGCAGTTCGTACTCACGTGGTGTGAGTTCGACCGGTATGCCTTCTCGCTTGACTGTGCGAGTGCGAGGATCGACTACGACAGAGCCAAACCGCATGAGCTTTTCTGCGTTTGCAGCGCGGGATGGGTTGTCTGATTGCAGGTCCCGATGGGATTGCCGCTGTGGCTCGGTGCGTCGCAACATGGCTTCCGCGCGCGCGAGCAGCTCGAGGATTCCGACTGGTTTGACCACATAGTCGTCCGCTCCGCTGCGAAAGCCCTGTACCTTGTCAACTTCCGCATCGCGCGCCGACAGGATGAGCACCGCGGAATCTCCACCATCTGCGCGGTAGCGACGCAGGACCTCAAAACCATTCACCTTCGGCAGCATGAGGTCGAGGATGATGAGGTCAGGGCAGTTCGATCCGAGCCATTCGAGTGCGGCCTCTCCGTCGGCGACCCAGTGAACACGGTAGCCTTCGAATTCGAAACTGGTACTCAGCCCGAGTGCCAGCGTTTCGCTGTCTTCAACTATAAGGACGCTACGCGCCGATCTGGCGGCATCCTCATGTGTATTGTCGCTCATTCGGGGTCTCCATTCCAACGAGGAAGAAATATTGATATTCTCGCGCCTCCCGCGGCGGTGTCATATATCTCGGCGCGGCCCTTCATTTGATCCACGAGTTCACGCACAATGGTGAGTCCAATTCCCGTGCCAGCGGTCGCATCGCCAGGAGTATCGAGTCTCACGAATGGGCGCCACACACGATCCCGATCCTTGCGAGGTATCCCCGGTCCTGAATCCTCGACCCATATCTGAACTTCGGTCCCATCCGTTCGTACCCCTATCCAGATAGTCTGGCCATTGGGCCCGTACTTGACCGCATTGTCCACGAGGTTTACGAGTACCTGCTGCAACGACTCCGGATCGGCCGCGGCCAAAGCTGGAACAGCGTCCACTTCAATCGTCATGGAACGTGCCTGCGCAAGCGGGCCGCATAACGCGGCAGCGCGAGACGCGATCGCAGCTGCGTCCACAGCGGTGACGACGATCCGCGGTCGGTTTGTTCGTACCACGCCCAGGACGTTGTCTGCAAGCCGGATGAGGCGATGCGTCTCGGTTTCGATTACTTCAATTGCCTTGTCCCGTTCCTCTTCGGTGCGCGCTCGCTTGAGTCGAAGAATCTGGACAAACAGAAGGATATGTTGCAACGGGGTGCGCAATTCGTGCGAGACATTCGCGAGGAACATCTCACGTGATTCGACCAGTTTGAATTCGCGTCGCAACATCGCGAGCGTCGCAAGTGCCAGGATGATGCTGCCAACCAGCACAAAAAACGAATTTGGTATCCGCGACGGAGGCATGCCGCCGACCACAAGCCGCTCAGCGACACGCGGACGCAGTCCGATCTTGACGATCATGTCGCTTATTGGCGCGATCGTGTCTGTACCGGTGGCGACAACCGTGCCGCGGCGAGCGGGTGCGACATATAGCGGCCTGCCGTGCGCATCGGTCACGCTCAATGTCATGATGGAGTCGACCGGCATACCTTCTGTGAGGAATGGCGGGACTATCCGCGCGACGCGATGCACCACCATGAAGTCCCACACATCGTACGTCCCGTAACAGGAACGATACCCGTACACAGCCAGAACACGTCCCGTCGAGTCTCGTACTGGAGAGTACGCAATAGCCTCCGGGACTTTCGATTGAAGGAAGAGATATCCGAAGTGCCACATCGCGACCGGTGGCGAGACCGCCAGTTTCGGAATGGAGTCGCGTATCAGATGCATGGCTTCGGCAGACGGTGTGCCTCCAACGACGCTGAGTGCGCCGGACGGGAGGTCGAGTCTGAACCGATAGATCGGGAACGACTTCGAATGCGCACAGGCCTCGCCCGTGTCCGGGATTGCGGGTATCACAGTAACCGGCGGAAGCGGCCCGGACCACGGATCATCGGGGCCAAGCTTGACGAAAGCCTGCAGAACGGTTCGTTCGCGCGCCATGAGATACACGCGAGTCGAGAATAGATAGCTCGCGAAGTGCGCGTAGGCATCGAGTGTCCGTTGTGCAGCGACACGTTGCTCGCGTGCCGCACGGAAGGCGTCACGAAGAGCAAGTGCGGCTCCGCCCACGATCATCGCGAGTGTCACTCCCACGAGGATCGTCCGAAGTCCTTTAAGTCGCGGCCGGGCGGTTACAAACATGGGATGGGACGATTGGCTCCATGATTATAGCATCGTCCGGCGCAAATCGCCCTCAGAAGACTGTATCCAATTGGTTCCAGAGTGTTGCGGAGTGTCAAGATCAGTACAGCCAGACTCTGTGATCAGGCGCTCTCCGTCAGGCAGGACTCCTCAGCCGATGTTACTGAACGAGTCTGCTGCGGCCGCAAGAGTCAGTGCAATCTCCGCCTCGCCATGGGCGGTGGATACAAACCAGGTCTCGAAGGCGGACGGCGGCGTTGACACACCACACTGCAGCATGGAATGAAAGAACGATGCATACCGTTTTGTGTCGGACGCGCGCGCTGTTGCGTAGTCTGTAACGGGCGC
>JBDTAW010000061.1:0-2726 GCA_039924445.1 Gemmatimonadaceae bacterium | reverse complement strand
TCGAACACCCGTTCAGGAGTCAGTTCAAGAAACCTTTTCTAGTCAGCCTGGAGTTGAAAAATGAAGTTGCGTTGGGCGGCACTCATCGGGGTGCTCGCATTCAGCGCGCTCGCACCGAGATCCGCGTCAGCCCAATCAACATTTCCGGGCACTGGACGGGATCAAGGTTCCGGAGCGGTGTTAGGGCAGAATAGCCCCAACCCCTTCACTTCGGAGACGAGGATCCCCTTCACGGTCGGAGATTATCCGGTCTGTTCGGATCAGAGTCGCGTGTACCGGGTCTCCTTGCGTGTATACAACATTTTGTCGCAGCTTGTGGCGGTACCCGTACTGCAAGGCGGGTCTGGGAGCGTCGCTGGTGGGGCGCCATTGGAAAACCTGGAATTAGGGTGCGGCCAGTACACAGCGTATTGGGACGCCAAAAACTCCAGAACAGGGCAGGACGTAGCTCCGGGCATCTATCTCTACCGTTTGGAGACTGATGGTCGGGCGGTTACAAAAAAGATGATTCATGGCAGATAGGGGCTTTCCGATTGTTTATCCGGTTTGCCCCTATCTTTTTTTGCGGAAATCCACGGCCTGCTCGTACTCACCCGACATCGCGCTACAGCCAGGACGAGTCTTCTTCACCGCGGAGTTGACTCAGAGTCTGCCGGTGGCCGCCATCCAGGTTGCGATCGTCGTGGTCGTGTGACGCCAGGTAGGTGAAGCGCGAAGTGGCGACGCCGTCGCCGATTATCTGTTCGTCTTCGAATACGACCGCTATGGCGCGGTCGGCAAGGCGGCGGATTTCGCGCTTTCGACGTTCCGCCAGCAGCGGTCGAGCGGCTTCGGTCAGCTTGCGGGCTAACGCGATTCGCTCGGGCAATGGAGCGTCTGTCAGGCCTCCGCCGCGCATCAGGATTTCCAGTCTGCCGTGCTCTTTCCCGCACCACAGCGACCGGTCCAGCTGAAGCGCACCTTGCAAATCCTTCGCGACGCCGGCGAGTGGCGAAAAAATCCCGACGACTGTCTCAACGAGGTCGCCCACCCGGCTACGTCGCATCGCGGGGGCCCGAAGGTTCAACGCGGTACACTCGACCGTCCGGCGACTTCGCAACGCTGCCCAGGGTGACGATGTCACCCGTCCACTCGAGCCGCGTGCCGGCGTGGATCCGAGCCAACGCCATGGCCGCGTCGAGAAAATGCGCTCGGCCGATCTCGGTGTCACCGCACGTGACCCGCCACTGGGGGCGCGCAGCTGCGTCTCGAGCTGTCTCCATTTATCGGAAAGATAAGGTTAGAGGGACCGGTTGGGCGAGCGGTAGCTCGATTGGCCTCAATGGCTGGCTTGGGCCTGTCGAATCTTTACTCTGGCGCAAACGAGGTTCCAGTGTAACCGTGTAGCATGATCGGCGACGACCAGGATGTCCGCGGTCTGATTCTAACGTTGCGGCGCCACTTCGAGCACGACGCTACCCGTGAGGAGGTCCGGCTAGCTGTGCGGGATGCGTGCATGGCGATGCACGCATCGGGAGCGCCACCGCAGACGATGCTCGTCACGCTCAAAATGGCAGTTCAGACAGCCGCGCTTGATGCACGCACCATCGTCGCGCGCGATACGATCCGCTCGGTCACCTCCGATCTCACCCCATGGATGATCGACGTCTGCTTCAGGCCGACGAGGAACTGGCAGGGGTAGCCAGTTCGCGCGGATTAATTCGCGCCCTGCACCGGCGGGACGTCGGCGTATGCCGTTCTGGCAGATTTGCGAGGCACTCCGATTGCACATAATTGAAGCATGATCAACCAAGACAAACTCACCGTCAAATCGAGCGAGGCGCTGAACGACGCCGTTACGCGTGCTCGGCAGGCCGGCAACCCGCTCGTATACGATCTTCACCTGCTGCTCGCCCTGCTGGACCAGGAAGAGAGCATCGTCGTACCAACGCTCCAGAAGGTTGGCGTCAGCGTGGCCGCGCTGCGGCAGAGCGCCCTCGGCGAGGCGGCGCGCTATCCCAAGCAGAGCGATGCGCAGCCTTCGCTGTCGCGAGAACTGAATCAGGTTCTGGATCGTGCAGAGGCGATCGCGAAGGAGCTTGGTGACGAGTATGTATCGACGGAGCATCTGCTGCTTGCACTTTCCGACGTCAAGGGCTCGGAAAGTCGCGCGTTGCTCCAGACCGCCGGCGCGAACTACGCGGCATTGCGTGATGCACTCCAGGCGGTGCGCGGATCGCATCGCGTTACCGACCAGACACCAGAAAATCAGTATCAGGCGCTTCAGAAATACACTCGTGATCTTACAGAAGCTGCGAGAAAGGGAAAGCTTGATCCGGTTATTGGTAGAGATGAAGAGATCCGCCGGGTCGTGCAGGTACTGTCGCGGCGAACCAAGAACAACCCGGTACTCATCGGAGAGCCAGGTGTAGGCAAGACCGCGATTGCCGAAGGGCTGGCGACGCGCATCATCAACGGAGACGTGCCGGAGACCCTGAAGAACAAACGCCTGATCTCGCTCGATCTCGGCGCGCTCATTGCCGGTGCCAAGTTTCGCGGCGAATTCGAGGAGCGTCTTAAGGCGGTACTCAAGGAGATCGTCGAGAGCGAGGGGCTGTTCGTTGTCTTCATCGACGAGCTGCACACGTTGGTTGGTGCCGGAAAAGCTGAAGGATCGATGGACGCGGGCAACATGCTCAAGCCGATGCTTGCGCGCGGCGAACTTCGCGTGGTTGGCGCGACGACGC
>JBDTAW010000060.1:0-3995 GCA_039924445.1 Gemmatimonadaceae bacterium | reverse complement strand
CGCAAGTACATGAAGAATTTTCACTGGGCGTATCTCGGCGATACAACCAAGGTCGACAGGGCGCTGCTACTCAGCTTCTAGTGCGCTCGGGTAGCCAGGACGTGACGCAGATCATCAAGCGTCACGCCCTGTGCGCAGACGGCAACAAGGGTATGGTATAACAGATCAGCGGCCTCTTCACGGATTCGCTCGTGGTCATTATCGGCGAGCGCTACAAGCAATTCCGCTGATTCCTCACCGATCTTCTTGAATCTGAGGTTGCGATCGTCGAGCAACCGCCGAGTATAACTGTCACTCGCGCTGGTATCGTGGGCGCGCGCACCGATCACGGCAGCGAGTTCTGTCAAGGCATCACCGTTCGCCTCGTTGATGAAACAGGAAGCGGTGCCATTGTGACACGCCGGGCCAGCCGGAATAACCCTGGCCAGGACGGCATCTCCGTCGCAATCTGCGGTTAGTGATACAACACGCTGCACGTTCCCACTGGTTTCGCCCTTGTGCCAAAGTCCACGCGTGCGCGAACGGTAATGCATCTCGCCCGTCGTCAGCGTCAGCTCCATCGCTTCACGATCCGCATGTGCAACCATGAGTACCCTGCCGGTTTCAGCGTTTTGCGTCACAACCGTAATCAGGCCGGAACCCTTGTCGAAATCAAAATCTTCAACTGTCATGAGGATGACGGTATGAGGATCTGCCGCACCGAACGAGCCAATGCAGCATTGGTCGCAATCACATCGCCGCCAAAAGGAGTCGGATTCCCGCGCCAATCGGTGAATACACCGCCTGCCTCCATGACGATCGGATACAGTGCGGCGGCGTCCCATGGAGCGACGATGTCATCCAGCATTACATCTGCGCGACCAGTCGCGACGAGCAGATAACCGTAGCAATCGCCCCATGTTCGCACCACATCCGCCTGCCCGGCGAGAATCTGCCATGTGTCGGCCCGGTCGGCCCTGTTGGTGAAGCGATCATCGGTGATAACGATTGTGGATCCGGTAATCGCATCCTGCGACGATACGTTGCACGGAGCACCATTCCAGAAACAACCCTCGCCCATCGCTGCTACCACTATTTCATCGATCGCAGGGAAACACGCGCAACCTGCGAGCACGGAGTCTCCCTCTGCCACTGCGACAAGCGTGCCCCACAACGGCACTCGCCTGATGAAACTTTTGGTGCCGTCAATAGGATCAATTATCCAGCGCCGCTTAGCGTCAGGTCGAATATCACCAAACTCTTCGCCTAGAATTCCGTCATCTGGAAATCGCTCTTCGATCCATTCGCGTGCCAGTTGCTCGGCGCCGCGATCCGCAACGGTTACCGGTGAACCGTCCTGCTTGAGAACTACCTCAAGTGGTTCGCGATAATGAGTCATCGCAAAATTGCCTGCGAGTGTTGCAACCTCGGCAACGGCATTCAGATAGGATTCGCTCATGCCGCGTACCTGACACGCAACGACGCGGCCCGCATCCGCGATTTGATTTCGCCGACGCTCGTCGTACCGTCATGGAGTATTCCTGCGACAAGGACGGCGTCGGCGTGGCCGGCCTCCAGAGCCGCCACGACATCGCCTGGCGAACCGGCACCGCCGGAGGCGACGACCGGAACGTCTACGACATCAGCCACCGCGCGCGTGAGCTCGATGTCGTACCCATTGCGAGATCCATCCCTGTCCATGCTGGTGAGCAGGATCTCACCCGCGCCGAGGCTGGCCGATGTTCGCGCCCAGTCGATCGCATTCAAACTGGTAGCGGTCCGGCCGCCGTGCGTGAAGACGCGCCACGTCGCACCTGTTCGCTTGGCATCGATACTCGATACAACGCACTGAGCACCGAAGACATCGGACGTCTCTCTGAGCAAGTGCGGGTTGTTAACAGCGGCGGAGTTGATAGCAACCTTGTCCGCTCCGGCGCGGAGTACGTTTGTCACATCGGTGACTGTGCGAATTCCACCGCCGACTGTGAGCGGAATGAATAACTGCTCAGCGGTTCGCTGTACGACATCCAGCAGCGTGCTGCGTCCCTCGGCGCTCGCAGAGATGTCAAGAAAGACTATCTCATCGGCGCCGTCGGCTTCGTAACGGGTTGCAAGCTCGGTCGGGTCACCAACGTCGCGAAGGTTCAAAAAACGTGTCCCCTTCACCACTCTGCCGTTCTTCACGTCAAGACACACGACCAATCTATTCGTGAGAGTCATTCGACCTCCAGCGACACGGCGCCCTTGGTGCTGAATACTGCGGCATCTCCGGAATCCCGCATCGCATCGCGTATCGCGAGCGCGAGCGCTTTGAACGCTGCCTCTATGATGTGATGGCGGTCGGAGCCACGAAGGGTTCTGATGTGAATCGTTGCCCTAGCATTATCCGCAAACGATCGCATCCAGTGATCATAAAGCGTGCTCGGCAATGGTCCGCGATAGAAAGGCCGTCCCCCCATGTCAACACATGCCTGCACAAGCGCTTCGTCCATGGGGATGGTGCGCTCACCGTAACGCGCCCCTGACTGCGGCATGATATCGGACACTGCACGACCCATCGCAATAGCGACATCTTCGATCGTGTGATGTCTCAGATCACCCTTCGCGTCCAGTTTTATATCCAGACCCGAGTATCGCGCGAAAGTGATCATCATGTGATCCAGGAATGGCACGCCGGTGGCGACCGTTCCCTTCCCTGTTCCGCGCTGGATTTCCAGCTGTATTCGAGTCTCGCTCGTTACGCGTTCGACCCTCGTCTTTTCACTCATTGAATCATCCTTGCGGTCATTCCGCGAATTCCTCAGCAACCGCCGCCGGATCAAGCGCGCCAGCGTAGAGTGCCATTCCGATTACCACAGAAGCGATACCTCGATCTTCGAGAGCGCGTAGATCACCAAGCGAGCCGATACCTCCACTTGCACACACGGGATGCGCGCTCTCCTCGACGACTTCTTCCATCAGCGGAAGATCAGTTCCCTGCATCAGGCCTTCTCGATGGACCGCGGTGACCATTACTCCAGCGAGCGCGAGCGCATTGAGGTCCGCGATCAGATCCAGTATGTAGCGATCCGAAACGGTCGACCAACCGTGAGTTACAACGTGCCGGTCACGCACGTCGGCGGCGACAATCAGTGTGCCCGGAAATGCCTCGGCCATATCGGTAAGCCAGTCGAGACTCTCGATCGCACGAGTTCCGAGCACTATACGCCTGGCCCCGTCCGCGAAAAGCTCTTCGATTCTCTCCTCACTTCGAACACCGCCGCCCACCTGTGCTTCCATGGACGACGCGCGAATTACCTCGCGAATCGATCCGACGTTGGATCCACGCCCGGTTGCGGCGTCGAGATCGACAATGTGAACCCGGCGGAAGCCGGAATATTCCCATTTGTGTGCAGCTGTCAGAGGGTCGTTCAAGCGAATCTGTTCTGCGTCGTACGAACCACCAACGAGCTGTACACACGCACCCTCGCGGATGTCTATCGCAGGGATTGCGATCACCGACACACTCCATGGACAAAGTCTCGTACGAAGCTGACGCCAGCGGCGGAACTCTTTTCTGGATGGAACTGCACACCGATTGTATTACACACGGACACGACAGATGCGAACCGGTCGCGCTCGTGTGTGCTGTACGCCACGACACAGTCGTCCGAATCGGGCTCGCATACATAACTGTTGGCGAAATATGCAACTTCCGGGAGAGATTCATCGAGAGATTCGATTTCGTTCCAGCCAATCTGTGGAACTCGAGCTGCCCGCAGTCTCCTGACGCGTCCGGGAATTACACCGAGCCCGCTTCCCTCCCCTTCTTCACTCGAATCAAAAAGCAGTTGCATGCCGAGGCAGATCCCGAGCGTCGGCAACCCGCCCAGAATCTCATCGCGCATTCTTTGTGCTCCGGTCGAGAGACGGGCGGCGGCATTGCTGAAGGCACCGACTCCCGGGAGTACCAAAGCATCTGTTCGCAGCGCGGCGACCGGATCGGTCTCGAGACGTACCTCCACTTCATCCCCGGT
>JBDTAW010000059.1:0-7067 GCA_039924445.1 Gemmatimonadaceae bacterium | reverse complement strand
CAACGTGCGACGATGCGAACACTCGACTGACGTACGCGTCCTCGCGCGCTCCGACCGCAGCCAGGCGTGCAGTCATGTCAGTCCAGCTGCTTCCGGCATTTTGGGTTAGCTGCACCTTGCCGTCGCTCGTGCCAACCCAGATGACGCCCGCGGTCACGGGCGATTCCGACATCGTGGAAATCGCGAACCATGGTATGCCTCCAGGAACACCGCCTTACGACTCCGGCAGGATTTTGTCCGCTGGATTCGTGCTCAGATCTGGGCTGATCTTCGTCCAGCTGTCACCGCGATCCGTCGATCGGAGCAGGAACTGGCTTCCCAGATAGATGACGCTGCTGTTGTGCGGTGAGATCTGCACCGGTGTTTCCCAGATGAAGCGATACGGCGCCTGGCCCGAATCGGGTCGTGGTGTGATGCTCTTCCGGTAGCCCAGTTTCATGTCCACGCGCTCCGGCACACCGTATTCTCTCGTCGTGTACACCCAGCGATTGTTCGTGGTGTCCGGCAGTGCGACGATCCCGTCACCACCGCCCAGCGCAAACCAGTCCTGTTCCGTGACTTGGCCGGATGCACTGTTGGACGGCCCCGTCCAGTGCTCGTGGTCCTGCAACCCCGCATACACGTTGTACGGATCCTGGTTGTCCGCGCTGACAGTGTAGACCGAGCCGAGTGGCAGGTTGGAGAGCGCATCGCTTGTTTTGCCGCCATCGTACGAAATGGCGATGCCACCGTCACTCCCCAGAATCATCCTGTCGGAGTTTTCGGGATCGAACCAGAATGTGCGAAAGTCGCCGAAGAATCTCGGAAACGAGACATCCCACGTCCTGCCGCCATTCCGTGAGAGACCACCGGGATATCCGGTTATGAAGATCGTGCTGTCGTTGTTTGGATCGACGCGGATCTGATTGAAGTAGTACGGACCCTTGGGCCCGACGTTCACCGAATCCGGGTTCGTCTTCGTCCACGACACGCCGCCGTTCCGTGTGCGATAGATCTCGTCGCCGATTGTTGGGGAGCTCCTCGCGGGACCTGCAGCACTGGGCACCACGCTGTTCGATCGGATGTTCTCGTTCTCAATGATTGCGTACAGAACTTCCGGATTACCGCGATATATGTCGAGTCCGATTCGTCCGATCTGACCGGATGGAAGGCCACCCGCAAGTCGGGTCCAGTGATCTCCGCCGTCGGACGTCTTGTAGATGCCCGTCTTCGGACCGCCGTTGATCATGCGCCATGGCAGGCGCGTCTTGTCGTACGTCGCAGCATAGAGAACAGCAGGATTGCGCGGATTCATCACCATGTCGATGACGCCGGTATTGTCGTCGATGTAGAGGACCTTCCGCCATGTCCTGCCGCCGTCCGTCGTTCTGAAGACACCGCGTTCCGAATTGGTTGAATACAGATGCCCCATCGCCGCGACATAGACGACGTCGGGATTGGTGGGGTCGATCACTATACGCGCTATGTGCTGCGAATCTTTCAGTCCCATGTTTGTCCAGCTCTTTCCAGCATCGGTCGATTTATATACGCCGTCGCCCGCGTACGAACTTCTCGATGTGTACGCGTCGCCGGTACCGACCCAGACGATGTCGGGATTGGATGGTGCGAGCGTCACATCTCCGATCGAGAGCGTGGTCTGCTTGTCGAAGATCGACTGCCAGGTTGTGCCGTTGTTGGTGGTCTTGAAGACTCCACCGATCCATGGCGCCACGTAGATAGTGTAGAGATGTGCCGTCCGCGGAGACGACGGCACGTCAATGTCGGCGATGCGCGCCTGCATCCGGAATGGGCCGATGTTTCGATACTCGAGCGCCGAGACGAGTCGCTCACTGAGCGTGTCCTGTGCGTTGGTTCGCGCGGCCGGCAGAAGTGCGCCAATCGCAGTGACAGTGGCAAGAATCCGGAGTCTCATTGCATGCAACCCGCGTGGCTGTTCGGTGACTGCGCTGCTGGCGGTTACCGACCGGTGCCCGACGCACAGCTACTTAGGGCTGGATATAGTATCCAAATCCTGATCCAGCAAGTGGTGGCTGCGCACGCCGCCATTGAAGTGTTCATGAGCAAGCAGTGCAGCCACACATACGATCGAGAAGAGCGCAACCAATACCGGCATGTGTCGCTGTTGCTGTATCGTCACGCTGAGTGAACTCCTTGCTGAATATCTTGCCGCCGGCGTAGCGCCACGCCATGCCACTACGTCGTCGCGATGCGCCGATACTGGTGGTCCACAAAGCGGCTCCACCCCGCCCGTGTTTTCGACTCCACAGCCCAGTGAAATCCTCCGTCGACGGCTGGCCAATACACCATGCGCGCTCGTCCGGCCGGCATGTCAGCTTCGAAGCCGATTGCCTCTGGATGCACGTCCGTCACGTCGGCGAGCGCGCCCTCCGACCGCTTGCCATCCGACGTGAACGACCAGAAGTGCACCACGCCGTCGGCGCCAACACCAATCACGGCGCGCTCGTCGTAGGCATTGCCCGGCCCCTTCGGTCCGAACTCCCATCGCACGTCCAGCTGCAAGTAATGGCCGCCGAGGATGGGCTCAAGCCGGCGCGTGCAGCGCACCGGACCGCGCGGCGAGTCCGCCGCCGCGAACCAGCCACCAAGCAGCGGCGCGAACGGCCCGAGCTTGCCACGTCCCTTCTTCCAGAGTTTCGCCATGAATTTCTCCTGGTTCGTGTAAAGTTTGGATGATCTGCAATAGCCTTGATGAAAGCGCGGCTCTGAATTCAGGAATTCAAGGTCAGGTTGCTAGAGTGGCAGCGCCTGACCCCGGTTATCCCCACAAGGTTACACCACAGTAGGGTTGGCCTGAATCGGGCTCCCCACGCGCGGTCACGACCGCCGCCGCGCGGACGCAGCCGCCCACGAAGCCCTTCCGGGACCGGATGTCCCGGTCACCACCCCTCGCGTCTCGCGGGGTCTCGCAACATACTTCCACAGCCCCGGTCAAAATTCCTATCCTGAGAGAATGATGATAGGCCTTCGCCGCCGAACGCTGCATGCAAGCTTGCAGGGATGTATCGAAGTCTTCAGCGCACCTGGCGACTTCCCTGCACCCCACGGGCACTCCGCCGAATATCAGCTGGTCTTGCCCTATGCGGGCGCTTTCGAGTGGCACGTCGGCGCCAAGGCTGTGTTCCTGGATACGACCAGAGTGCTTTTCGTTGGTGCGGGCGAAGACTATGCCGACGCACACGTTGCGGGCTGCGGGCATGACTGCATCATCATCACGCCGCACCTGCCCCTGCTCCAGGAACTGTGCGGGTACGCGGTGCCATCGCGGCATCCCGCCTTCCATAGCGTCGCGAAACCGACGACACCACGCATGAACATGCGTAGCCAGCGGCTGCTTCGACTTGAGGCCTCGGTCAATGATCCGTTGGCCAGAGACGAGTTGATGATCGCCTTGCTTGGCGAAGCGCTGGGGCCAACGCAAAACCTCGTTCGAGCCTCGCCGCTGCGCGTTGTCGACTTGGCAAAGCAGTTCCTGCACGGACGCTTGGACCAACCCCTCTCGCTCGACGAGATCGCACACGAAGTTCAGGTGTCCGGCGCTTACCTTACTGACGCCTTCACGCAGTCCGAAGGCATGCCGCTCTGTCGCTACCGAATGCGACTGCGGCTCAACCGCGCGCTCGTCGATCTGCCAGGTTGTGACGACATCACGAGGTTGGCCCTCGACCTCGGGTTTTCCAGCCACTCGCATTTCAGCACCGCCTTCAAGTCACTTTTCGGCGTTTCTCCGTCCGCCTTCAGGGCCGGATCGGGCAAGCCCCGGCGCGCTGCTCGCGCGCTGCGCGAGTAGCCAAGCCCTTCACGCAATCGGCGCACCGGACTCAACCATGAGGTGGCACGCCGACCTAAAAAAGCTGAAAGCGGTACTCGTTTCCCTTCGTTACGATGCATGATCCGGAATCGCGCATTGAGAAATGACACGCTCATGAAACGAAAGGAGATCCGATGAACACGTTCACACGCAAAACATGGTCTCCGGTGGTGCTGTCCGTCGCGCTCGGCGTGAGCGTTGCTGGTTGCGGTGGTTCCCACTACGCAGGACCAGCCGTGGCCAGCGAAGTGCCGCAACCGCCGCTCGATCCGCAGCTGGTGGCCGCGGGCCAACAGACTTTCCGCTTCGACACATTTGGCGACGAGACGTTCTGGACCGACGCGTTGAAGATGAACACAGTGATCGAGTCGGCAGTGGATCCGCTCACCGCTGCATCGGTCGGGCTGAAAATCGACGCTGCCGCGCTCCCGGCGGAGGTTGTCAAAGGTGTCGAAGACGGCACCATACGGCTTGATGATCCGCAAACGACGCTTGCGTTGTTGAGTCTGAATGCCGTGGTCGGCGTGAAGGGACAAGTCAGCAAGGGAACTGACGGCAAGCTGCACCTTGATCGCGTCGGTATCACGTGCGCGCTATGTCATTCCACCGTTTCCAGGGACCTGAACGTTTCGGCACCCGGTGCGGGAGGCAGAACGATCAGCCTCGCGGGGATTGTTGGTAACCGTCTGGACGGTTGGCCCAACCGCGATTTGCAACCTGGGACCATTATTTCGCTGTCTCCGGCACTCACACGAGGACAGAAAGCCGAATATGCTTCATGGGCAAAGTTGTACGGACCCGGCTTTTACGATCCGCGCATCAATGTGCACACCGACCCGGGCAGCAATCCTGCGGTTGGACCCGATATCGACGCAAATATCATGGCTTACAAGGCGGCCGGCGGAATTCCGGTGGTCATACCGCCAGCTTTCGGTTTGGTAGGCTTGAGCAAGGCCATCTTCACGGGCGATGGCGATACCGCCCACGAACCGGCAGGCCCGACAGCTTACTGGAACCGCTATGTCGGAGTCGTGCAAATGCACGGTCACGGCACGTTCGTTGACAATCGGCTCGTTATCAACGGCAAGCCGCTCAACGTGGATCACCGCGTGCAAGACGATCTCATCACGGCCATCTTGCCGCAGCTGGAGGCCTACCAATGGTCCATCGCGGCGCCAACTCTTCGTGTAGACGGAACAAAATGGGGCGTTGCGTCTGACCTCAACACCCAGGCGGTTGCCCGCGGCAAGGCCATTTTCGAAGGTCAAGCAAACTGTTCGAGCTGTCACAGTGGCTCGTCGTTCACCGATGTGGACACTTTTGGCCTGCACCCGGCCAGTGCCAGCGTGGCGCTCGACAAGAATTACATCAAGTTCTCGGCGACGAAGAAATGGCGCGTCACACCGCTCAAGGGAATCTGGATGCACCCACCTTATTTCCATGACGGCTCAGGCGCGTTCAATCCCACTACCAAAAGGTGCATGGATGGATCTGACATCGGAAGCTTGGCCAGCGCAAGAGACCGGGTGAGACAGGATCTGGCGTGCGTGGTGAACCGTTACAACGACTCGAAAAAAATCAACCTCAGGTTGACTGACGCGCAGCGCGTCGATCTCGTGGAATATCTGAAGTCGCTCTGATCATTTCTCAGCTCCGTATGGCACCTTCGACATAGGTGCATATTCGGCCCGTCGCCGAAAGCGGCATACCTAACCGAACATGGCTTACATGCGTGGGCGATGCGACGGTAGCCCGGTGAGCGACCAACGCACAGGCAGAACTATGTGCGACCAATACAACGGGCGCGGCGCGCTGCCCGATTACGCCGTTAAGGCGCGCGACCCAATCAGCGCAACGGGGCGTCTCCCAATTGTCTTGCATCACACGTTCGAACAACGGATCTGCGCGCTCCCAGTGGCTTTGCCAGTGTTCCGGACCAGGATTGCCAAGGCCCGGGAGAATGAGAACGGGAAGCATCGTGTTCATGGATGATCGGTGTGACGCCTGACGCGTGCGACGTTCGTTCGGGTGCATGCGCGGCGAGCGGGTGGCCGTTTGTCTCAGCTAGCGAGCACGGGTATTAGATAGGCGAGTGCGCGGCAGAGTGCAGCGTATTCCAGTCCGTCCGTCGCATACAGCCATCCGACCACTATGCCCGTCGCGGTGTTGACGACAGTGGCAGCGAGGATCACCGGTCGTGGATGGTCGAGCGCTCCGCCTGTGGACTGCAGCAGAACGAAGGCGAAGGTGGCTGCGAGCACTCCAAGCCAGCGGCGCCCGTGCGCCAGCCGGGTGACGATGCTCATGACGCCGAGATGCAGAATGATCTCGAGCGTCGCCGCGACAAAAACGACCGAAAGGATGCGCACTAGTACGCCGCCCGGAAATGGCGGGGCGTGAACAGCGCGAAGGGCGAGAGCGCCGCAGACACCGAGTGCCGTGCCCGATATGGTGCCGATCGCGAGCGAGCGCGGTGACACGGGTGAGCGGACCCCATCAAGCCGACGGAGTAGCGGCATCGGCAATCCCGTGAGGTCGGCAGAACGCAGGCCAGGCCACGCGGTGAGTATCGCGACAGTCGAGATAACCACGGCGAATCCCGCGACGGAAGTCATCGGCTGATGACTTCCCGCGGCGAGCAAGGGGAGAAATAGGATTGCACCGGCGATGGACATTACCGCCAGCAGCATCAGTCGTCGGCGAATGGGCAGCGATGCGTGCATCGAGAAACCGGTGATGGGGATTGCCGCGCAGCCAAATCGCGGAACGGCTCGCAAGGCTTGTTGCACCCTAACTTCCTGGCGTTGAACTGCAAACGCACCTGACGAGTATCAGAATCAGTAGATGATGTTCGGTGCATTCGGCTGTTGCAACGGCGGGTTGGGCAACGGTCGCAGCACGGTCGTGCCAAGCTATATATATACTTCTGTATTCTCTCATGCTAGGCAATCGGATTCTGTAAGCGGGTACCGCATCGGACGATCTCAGAGAGTTATCCGATCACGCACGCACCCACGCACGCACGACGCGAGGCGAGGGCGAGGCGAGACGAGGCGGGGTGAGAACTGCGAAGAGGCATTCCGCGCAGTGGAGGCCGCGTGCTCCTCGAATGCCTGAACTGCTGGCGCTGCGTTGAAGCTTCGTACGCGCGAGCCTTCTGCTTCCGTTACGCGAAGCGCTAAACCCCGCCTTGAGGCGTTGCATTCCGCGAATGAGCCGGCCCGGTGGTGTCTCCTCC
>JBDTAW010000058.1:0-37843 GCA_039924445.1 Gemmatimonadaceae bacterium | reverse complement strand
CCTTTCCACTCCAGGTCGGGATTGTCGCGAAAGAGGGTCGCCTTGCGGCCAATTACCTGAACTACTTCCGCGCCGGTTGCCTCTGCGAGAGAGTTAGCGAGTTCCTTGATCGGCGCGGTGAGGTTGCGGCTGATGTCCACCTTGACCAGCTCATGCGTGCTCAGGATCTCGTCCATGGTCTTCACCAAGGCATCGGTGACGCCGCCGTGACCGACGTGAACCAGCGCGCTCAGTTTTTGCGCCTCGGTGCGCAGCTTTGCTCGTTCCTTACCGCTCATCGCCATTGCGCACCCGCCCCGTAAGTGTGAAGTATGTCCGCACATCGATCGCCGGACTGTTCCAGTAGTCGCGCCGGTCCGGATCGCGCCGCATTGCCTGGAAATGGAGGTGCGGCACGGGCGCGTTCCCGGTCATACCAACATAACCGAGAAGGTCGCCTTGCATGACATGCTCCTTCGCAACCAGCCCCCTGGCGTACTTCTCCAGATGCGCATAATAGAAAATGAAGCGGCCCGTGTCATCGGTCATGTAGATGGTAGTGCCGCCAAGCGCATTCTGACTCAACCGCATGATCGTACCTGCCTCGGCAGCGACGACAGGCGTGCCCATAGGCGCGAGAATGTCATTCGCGCGATGCGTTCGGCCACCCGACCTTGGTTCGTTGAAACTTTCCGACACACCGCGCGGCGCGATACCTTCAACCGGCACCATCAGCGGATTGGCGTCAAAGTATTCAATGTCCGCCGCATCCATCGGTACGCTCGAGGTTCCACCGGGATTTTCGTCTGGTGTCGATCGGGGAATCGACGCTGAAATCGGCGGTAGCGGTCGGATGCTGGCCGAGCACGCAGTCGATAATGCTATCGCGATCGCAAACATGCCCCGTGATGCAGGGCGAACCAGCATACCATTCATGCCTGGATCTCTCGTCCCACATTCGTGAGTTCGACGCTCACGTTCCAGAGTTTTTCCTGGAGCGCTTCGTCGCGACTCAGCGTCGTCGTTTTCGCTGGTTGGCACTTCGCAAAATACTTTCCAGTGACGCCAGCGACCTCCGCTGACGCCGCGAGGTAAACCGTCGTGCGCGCGCCTTTTTCCGGCGACAGCATGAACCAGCGACCCAGCATTTCCAGAATCGGAACCTGGCGCCAGATCTCGGTCGCAACGACACCAGGGTGGAGCGAATTGACAGTTATCCCCTTCCCATCCAGCCGGCGCGCGAGTGCATAGGTGAACATCACATCCTCGAGCTTGCTCGCTGCGTACATCGGCACGTTCCCGTACGAGCGTTCCCCCTGCAGATTCGCAAAGTCCACCCGTCCACCTTCGTGAGCACCCGACGCGACATTGATTATGCGCGACGGTGCTGCTGCAAGAAGAGCTGGGAGCAGCAAGTTGGACAACATGAAGTATGCGAGATAATTCACCGCAAACGTTCGCTCGATTCCATCGACGGTAAGTTCTCGTTGCTTGAGCGCAACACCTGCGTTGTTGATCAGCACATCCACACGTGGATGTGCGTCGATGATTGCCTGCGCTACCGCCCGAACTTCTGCCTGTACGGCAAGATCTGCAATACGAAGTTCCGCTCCGCCGCCAGCGCCACCTTTCAGGGCCGCATGTTCGATCTCCGCACGGGCAGGCTCGCCTCGCGCTCGATTGCGGCAGACCATGACAATATGCGCACCGAGTGCAGCCAACGCCGTTGCTGCGGCCTTACCTATTCCTGTATTGGCGCCAGTGATGACGCATGTTTTACCGCGCATTGAGGCTGTTACTGGCGCACATGCCATTATACTCTCGTCGTTGCAGCGATTCGAAAAACATCCTGCCGATGTCTTGTGTTGAATCTAAGATACAAAAACGGCCCTGACGAACGTGTTGTCGTCAGGGCCGCTGCTGAACGTCCCGTGTCAGATGACGCCGTTCGATGCCGTACCGGCCTGGACTGACATGGGAGAATCGAGTCGCACGACGATTTTTCCACCGCTGGGAAGACATGCATCGTATTTCTCTGTCTGGTGCGCCAGCACCGCGCCAGCCGCAGCGCCACCGGCCGCACCGATGATCGTTCCCTTGGTCTTGGACTTGCCGCCGAGGATTCTGCCGAGTATCGCTCCAACGACAGCCCCACCAGCAACCTTGGTTGCGTCGTTGTTGTCAGCGGCCTTCACCTGCTCGACGCCAGCACTGACAATCTCGCCATTCACCGGATACGTCTTGCCACCGTAGCTGATTGAGCGAACTACGAGCCCGATGTTCATGTTCTCTCCGGCCTGATTACTGCGACCGAGCGACGTGACTTCGAGCACGGCGGTAGCGCCTGCGGGGACCATGACGCCATTTGACGCCGTGACAGCTTCTGCGAGCGTAGCGGTAATACGATCTCCAATGCTGTTCGTGTTTGTGCAGACGCGCTGACCCGAACTCATGGAGATGTTCGTACCCGCTGCGACGACACCGACTGCACCTTCGCTGCTTGCTCCCTTCGATGGAGCGACTACGACAGTGTTGCCGGATGGAGTTGTCGTCACCGGTTGTGGAGCCTGTACAACCGACTCCGTCCGCCGCGGTGTCGGAGTGGTAGTCCGTTGACGCGGCGGCGGAGCTGCTGCTACGCGACGCTGCTCGACAACGGCGGCCTTGGCTGGTGCGGGCGGCGGAGTTGTTGGAACGTCCTTGAGTTGCGGCTGAGCGGCCGTGTCGTTGTTCGCAAGCTGTAGATCACGAGTTAGCGACGAATCCTGGGCGAGAGCATCCTGGCCTGACGAATCCGGTTTGTTGCAGGCGGCGACTGTGAGAAGTGCTATTGCTGTAGCCGTATATATCGCCGTTGGACGGAATGATCGCATGTGTGTGGTTTAGTGTTGACTAATAGTTACCGCGGAAAATCGGTCCGCGCCGGTTGACCAAGATACTGCCGCCGCTACGACCGCGCCCGCGAGGGTCACAGCGGTCACCATCAACGACACCGCCACGAAGAATCGCGCCGCCAATCGCACCGATAATGCCACCAATACCTGGGCCACCGCCATTACCACCGCCGCGCTCGGAGCCGGTGCTACTCCCGGTCGCGGGAATGTCGACCGGGTGCGGACGCGCCTCTGTTGGCGAAGATGTGGCAGACGGGTCGGAAGGCGTTACCGTTGGTGCCGGAGCGGCGGATGAAGCGACCTCAGCCGGAGCCGGCGCACGTGTCTCAGCGGATGCTTCTGACGCTGCGGGTGCAATCCTGTCCTTGTGCGGAGTGCGATGTGCTACGGTGCGAGATGAGCGAGCGGACGACTGTACCCGAGTTCGCGCTTCTGGCGACAACTCGGCAGTCGAGACGACAGTCTGGACTCCCGAATGTGGGGCGAGCGCGAGCGCGTCCGACGTCCGGGCCGCATCGAGGTCCTTGGCGAGATCAGCGTTTATCTGGTTGTTGCTTCCCTTGCAAGCGGCGATGCCCAGTAGTATCGCGGCCGAACCAATAAGCGATCTGTAGCGCATATGCCCCCCTCGGACACGCGTCGACGATATTTTGACCCTTGTAGCCAACCCCGAGTATTAATCAAGGTTCCATGACCATGACCCGATCGATCGTGTCAATCGCAGCCCTCCTGGCATGTGCCTGCTCCGGCGCCAATCGCGAGGTCAGTCCGTTACAGCGGCTGGCAGCCGAACGGGCGATCCGCAACGAGGTTGAGGCTGCGTACGACTTCAGCCGGCCCGACGTACCGGGTAACCTGATGGCACTCTACGCTCCCGCCGGGCCCATCATCTCCGCGAGCGGTGGCCGGATCACTACCTCGCGAGATTCCCTCCGTGCGGGGATCGAGGCGTTCTGGACAAACGTGGGAAGCAACATGCGCGACGCCCATGTCGAGTGGACCGCAATGCACATACAGGTCCTGGCTCCGACCGTGGCCGTGATGACTGCGACCTACCGCATCCCGCACAAGCAACCCAACGGGCTGCCGCACGTGATCGGGGGTGCCTGGACCGCGGTATTCCGATTGGAAAACGGGCACTGGTACGTCATTGATGAGCACCTCTCTGACGATCCATTCGCATCCTGAGCGAGTGTTCGAATCGCCACTGTGGATCGGGCTGCACGCTTTTGAACGGCTTTTGAACGGCTTTTGAACGGCCAATTGTGGCTCCCTCGGTGTGCCCTTTGCATGATTGAAATCGTCAGACTTGACCATGACGGACACGAAAACCCCGGGCACGCCCTACCTGATTCACGCCTTTGAACACAAGGCGTACGGCTTTCCAGAGGAAAGGCCGCTTTGCATCGGGCGGGAAACGACCTGCGACGTGATCGTGAACGAGGTCGCAGTCTCCCGGCACCATGCCGAGGTACGTCACGAAGGAGATGACTTCGTGCTTTATCCGGTGGGGTCGACGACCACCGTGATGAATGGGCTCCCCGTTATTGCGCCGCAACCCCTCCACGAGCAATCGATGTTCATGGTTGGGAGCATGAAGTTCATCTTCACGAAGGAGCGGCTTCCGGTCGCGATGAAGATTGCGACCGCGACTTCGCGTCAGTCCAGCGTCGACGATCGACGACCGACGCTGACTTTCCCTGGACAGCCGAATGCGCCCGAAATCCAGCAACCGTCCGATGGATTGACGAAGATGATTCCGATCATCGCTATCGTGATTGCCGCGATGCTCGGCGGCGCGGCGTACTGGGCTTACAGTCTGCGTTGAAAAAAGAAGTAGCCGCATCCGGATGGATGCAGCCACTTCTTTCACATTCAGCAACGCAGTCCGTCGTCCATCTGAAGTTACGGGACCGGATTGCCCTCCTCATCGATCACGATCACGGGCGCTACGTTAGCTGCCTTGATACCGGGTTCGATCACTTTGCGATCACCGACAACGACAATCGCCATCTTTGACGGATCCATGTGTTCGACCGCAGCTTTCTGAACCTCGGGCAGCGTCACCGCGCGATAGTGCTGCACTACGGTGTTGTAATAATCCAGCGGGAGTCCGTCGGTAATAAGCTCGGCGATCGCGCTTGCCTGAGAGGACATCGTTTCAAACTGCAGCGGGAGCCCCTTGGTCGCCGTTCCCTTCGCAAAGGCTAGTTCGGCGGGAGTAATCGGGCGCGCCCCGCGAATGTCTCTGAATTCCTTCGCCATCTGAACCAGCGAACTGTCAGTTGTCGCTGTTGACACTGCCGTCGCGACAATGAACGTGCTCGGTTGCGGAACGCGCCGATATTGGAAGAATGAATTGGCGCCGTACGTGTAATGTTTGTCCTCTCGCAGATTAAGATTGATCCGACTCGTGAACGCACCACCAAAAGTGACGTTCGCAAGATCGGTAGCAAAATAATCCTGCGCATCGCGCGGCGGTCCGAGTGTGCCTACATAGAGGACGCTCTGTGGTGAAGCAGGCCGGTCAACGATGTAGACTGTTTCCTTCGATACACCCTTTGGCGGTGCAATGGCCATTTCTGCTTTCGTTCCTGCCGCCCACGAACCAAATGCTTTCGAGAGCTTGGCGACCGCTTGATCAGCGGTTATGTCGCCACCGACTACAAACGTCACATTGGGCGGACGATAGTACTTCTCGTAATAGGACGTGACGTCCGCATGCGTGATCGACTTGACCTCTTCTGGCGTAGCTGAGCGTGCGTATACACTTCCCCGTCCGTATACGACATTGGCGAATGCGCGACTTGCGAGGTAGTTGGGATTTTCCTTGGCGCGTGTGAGTGCCGCCACCTGATTCGCCTTGATGCGAGTCAGAGCCTCCTCGGGGAATGATGGATGCATGAGCTGGTCTGCCATCAACGCGAGTGATCGGTCGAAGTTTGCAGTAATCGTGTAGAAACCAGTCGGGCTCACGCTGTTGCCCAGATCAGCGAATGCATTGGCGAGTTGATCGGCCGTCATCGACGTCGTGCCCTCCCGCAGCATCGACGTGAGCACAGTCGAAATTCCGGTCTTGCCCGCGGGCTCAAGTCGCGTTGGGACGTACACTATCGCCACGACGCTCACTACTGGCGACGTATGGTCCTCGAGCACGACAACCGGAACTCCGTTTGACAGTTTGCGCGATTGCGCCTTGGGAAATGTGAGAGGTTGCGCCGCTGGCACGGCTGGCGGCTTGGTGCGGTCGAGGGTCGATTGCGCGTTCAGTCCGGCCGGCTCGAATAGTCCGAGCGATAACAGACCGAGAGCGGCTACGAGTACGCGTTGGCGCATGTTAATTCCCTCCCTTGGAAGGCGCGGCTTCAGCTGCCGGTGTGACGTTTGTGTATGGCAAGGAAGGTTTTGAAATCTCATCGAGTTTGCCAGTTGGAACCATGCTGAGCACTATGCGGCCGGGTGTGAGATACTCCCGCACGACGCGCGCCACATCATTTGGGGTCACCGCGAGTGCTTCCTCGGTCTCCTTTACGTAGTGCAATGGATCATTGAAGAACGTCTGGCCTTCCGCAAGCACCTCGGCCTTTCCGAGTGCACTCTGAATTCCGATTACAGCCGACACTCTCTCGAAATTCTTGTACCGATCGACCTCCTTGGTATCCGGAGGCGATGATGCGAGCGACGCGAGCGTACTGTCGATCACATTCTCGATATCCGTGAGCGAAGTTCCGGGGCGCGGTGTGACGCTGATCGTGAATTTGCCGGCATTTTCTGAATCGTCATCGTTCTGTCCCGCAGACACGCGGGTAGCGAGCTGCCGATCAAAAACGAGCAACTTGGTCAACCTGCTCGTGCGATCCTGTGTGAGGATACGTGCAACGGCTGTCAGCGGAGCGTTGTCCGCATCGACGTTGCCAACTGTCGGCCAGGAAATTGTCAGCTGCGGAAGCTTGGCGCGCGGATCTTCCAGCACGAGGCGCTTTTCCGTGGGCAACATTACCTTGGCGACGACTGGTCGCGTGATGTCCGGGCCTCTCGGAATCGGCCCGAAATATTCTTCGATCAGTTTTTTCGTCGCTGCGGGATCGATATCACCAGTCACCACAAGCGTGGCGTTGGGCGGTGCGTAGTATCGCTTGAAGAAGTCCTTCACATCGTCCAGCGACGCCGCAGAAAGGTCGGCCATTGAACCGATGACTGGCCACGAGTATGGATTGGATGCAGGGTACATCGCACGGCCAATCACTTCGTCCTCCGATCCGAACGGAACGTTGTCGACCCGTTGGCGTCGTTCGTTCTTCACGACCTCGCGCTGTGCATCCAGCTTTGCCTGATCGAGCGCAGGCAACAAGTAGCCCATTCGATCCGACTCGAGCCACAGTGCTGTCGCCAGCTCATTACTCGGCAGCGTCTCGAAGTAATTGGTTCTGTCGTTCCACGTCGAACCGTTCAGGTTTCCGCCAGCGTTCTCGACGGTCTTGAAGTGCACCCCGTACGGAATGTGCTGCGAGCCTTGGAACATGACATGCTCAAACAAGTGAGCGAAGCCGGTTCTTCCCGGTAGCTCGTTCTTGGACCCGACGTGATACCAGATGTCCACCGCCGCGACATGCGCAGAGTGATCAGGTGATAGAATCACGGTGAGTCCGTTCGGCATGACGTATCGCTCGACGGGGAGCCTGGGGATCGTGAACTGGCTCTGCGCTGTGGCACTGGTCGCGGGAAGCGCGACGCACAGTGACAACGCTAGCCAGCCACGTGTAAGCCATGGTTTATGGCGCATTCGGACGTGGGTAATGGTGATTAACGGGGATCTCGTCACCCTAAAGTGCAGGTCCTGCTACCGGTGCACAATAGGAAGTTGCACGGCTTACCGGTTGGCGGGTCGGGCCGAGTCCTGATTCCCCGGCGAGGGTGACGCAACCGTCCGGTTACGCACCCACAGCAAAACGCTCGAACGCCAGACGCTCGAGTTCGTCGCTGACCGCTGGGATCGTGAGCTCCTCAAGCACTTCCGCGGCGAATGCATACGTGAGCAACCGCAGGGCTATGTCAGGCCCAATCCCCCGGCTCTTCAGATAAAAGAGCGCCGTCGAATCCACCGGTCCCACTGTGGCACCGTGTGTACACTTCACGTCGTCCGCGTAGATCTCCAATTGCGGTTTTGTATCGACGCGAGCACGATCCGAAAGCAAAAGATTGGCGTTGCTCTGCTTTCCGTCCGTCTTCTGCGCTTCCGGGTGCACGTAAACCTTGCCATTGAACACGGCGTGCGAGTTTCCGTCCATCACGCCCTTGTAAAGCTCGTGACTGGTGCAGCTCTCCTTCGCGTGGATCACGCTCGTCTGATGATCGACCGTCTGATGGCCGTTCACCAGGTACAAGCCATCCAATGAAACGTGTGATCCCTCACCGTCCAGCAGCGTAGCGATGTTGGTTCGCGAGAATTCTGCACCAGTGGCAAATGAGAATGCCTCATAAGCGCAAGACCGGCCCTGCGTGACGTACCATGATCCAACGTGAAATGCACTTATGCTCTCACGCTGAATCTTGTAATGCCTCAGCCGCGCACAATCGCCAACGTAAACCTCGGTCACCGCATTCGTGAAATAATTCGCATCACCGATCGAGACATAGCTCTCCATCACGGTCGCCTCGGCGTGATGGCCGAGCACGATCAGGTTGCGCGGAGAAACCAGCGTGCCTTCCACAGAATCGTCGGACACGAACAGCAGGTGGATGTGATGCGGTGCCGCGGTGTTCGGTGCAACATGCACGAGAGCACCGTCACCGGCGAACGCCGAGTTGAGCGCGGAGAACGCATGAGAGTGAGTTTCAGTGAGGCCGCCGACGTGACGCTCCAGAAGGCGTGCAGTCTCGTCTGATTCCAGCGCAGCGGATACCGGTCCCACGACTACGGTTTCTTCCGAGACGGACTGCGACAGCCGCGGTACGTAGTGCCCATTCAGGAACACGAGCGTCTGCCATTCACCTTCGAACATGTATGGTGCGATGTCATCCGCACTCAGTGTAGCCGAATCAGGATTCGCTGGCGCATACGCACGCTCGAGGAGCGGCGCCACGCTGGTGAAGTGCCAATCTTCGTCCTTGCTGGTGGGAAAGCCGAGCTGCGCGAATGATTCAATCGCGCCGCGACGTTGGGCTCCGATCCAGAGCGGCTCGTCACCGCGATCCAACGCTTCGAACGTCGACACGTACTCTGCAACACGTTCGTCGCGGGTCGCGTGCGGAATCGTCAGCGTAGCGTCATCCGCCGTTGCAATATCCGAATCGTGTGTCAGGACGGCGTCAGTCATGCTGCATCGAGCAGCCAGTCGTAGCCGCGCTCTTCAAGTTCGAGGGCGAGCTCCTTGCCACCGGAACGAACTATCCTGCCGTTGGCGAGAACGTGCACGTAGTCGGGAACGATGTAATTGAGGAGCCGCTGATAGTGAGTAACGACGATTGTCGCGTTGTCCGGACGACGCAGTGCATTCACGCCACCAGCGACGATCCTGAGCGCATCGATGTCGAGACCGGAATCGGTTTCGTCAAGTATTGCGAGCCTGGGTTGCAGCACTGCCATCTGCAGAATCTCGTTGCGCTTTTTTTCGCCGCCCGAGAAGCCGGCGTTCACCGACCTGTTGAGCATCGAAGAGTCCATCTCGACCAGTTTCATCCGATCTTCGATAATGTCGAGGAAGTCGAGTGGGTCGACTTCTTCCTCACCACGCGCCTTGCGAATCTCGTTGTACGCCGAGCGGAGGAAGTATGCGTTCGTGACGCCCGGAATTTCGACCGGATACTGGAATGCGAGGAATACACCCTTTTGCGCGCGTATTTCGGGGTCGAGTTCGAGCAGCTCTTCGCCGAGGAATTTGGCAGATCCGCCAAGTACCTCGTACGCGGGGTTGCCAGCGAGCACTTGCGCGAGTGTGGATTTGCCGGAGCCATTCGGGCCCATGACGGCATGTACCTCGCCGGCCTTGATGTTGAGATCGATTCCCTTGAGGATTTCGCGCTCAGCGATGCCGGCACGGAGGGCGGTTATATCGAGCATTTAGCTGTTTTTGATATGAGGGGCGATGCATGTCGGGGCGACGCATGCGTCGCCCTTACTGGATGAGGGACGATGCGTGGTCGTCATCCTACGCTTCCTTCCAGTGTGATACCGAGGAGTTGCTGCGCTTCGAGCGCGAACTCCATCGGAAGTTCCTGAAAGACTTCGCGGCAGAAGCCGCTGACGATCATGGATACTGCCTGTTCCGCGCTTATCCCGCGCTGCTTGCAGTAGAAGATCTGATCCTCGCCGATCTTGGACGTGCTGGCCTCGTGTTCGACTGTCGCGGTACGGTTTTCTACTTCGATGTACGGAAATGTGTGCGCACCGCAGCGGTTGCCGATCAGCATCGAATCGCACTGGGTGTAGTTGCGTGCGTTCTCAGCACGCGGCATGACCTTCACGCGACCGCGATAGCTGTTGTTGCCGTGACCCGCGGAAATTCCCTTGGAGACGATCGTCGACTTCGTGTTCTTGCCGATGTGGATCATCTTGGTGCCCGTATCCGCCTGCTGGTAGTTGTTCACCACCGCAACCGAATAGAACTCTCCCACCGAGTTGTCACCGACGAGCAGAACGCCGGGGTACTTCCATGTGATCGCGGAGCCAGTTTCAACCTGGGTCCACGAGATCTTGGAGTTTACCCCCGCTGCCTTGCCGCGCTTGGTGACGAAGTTGTAGATCCCCCCCTTGCCTTCCTCGTCGCCGGCGAACCAGTTCTGCACGGTGCTGTACTTGACCGAGGCATTGTCCAGCGCCACCAGCTCGACGACTGCAGCGTGCAGCTGATTCGTCGAGCGCTTGGGAGCCGTACAGCCCTCGAGATAGCTCACCGAAGAGCCCTCGTCGGCGATGATGAGCGTGCGCTCGAACTGGCCCGTGTCCGCGGCATTGATGCGGAAATAGGTGGACAGCTCCATCGGGCACTTCACGCCCTTGGGGACGTAGCAGAAAGAGCCATCGCTGAATACCGCGCTGTTCAACGCGGCGAAGAAATTGTCGCTGTACGGCACCACCGATCCCAGATACTTGCGGACAATCTCGGGATGCTCCTTCACCGCATCGCCGAATGAACAAAAGATCACGCCGTGGCTCGCGAGCTCCTCCTTCATCGTCGTCCCGACAGAAACCGAGTCGAAGATCGCGTCGACCGCGACGCCCGAGAGGAACTTCTGCTCGTTCAGCGAAATTCCGAGTTTCTCGTACGTGCGCACGAGCTCAGGATCGACGTCCTCGAGCGACTGCAGGGGCTTCACACTCGTCGGAGCCGACCAGTAGCGCGCAGCCTGATAGTCGATACGAGGATACTTGACGTTGCCCCAGTGCGGCTCCTTCATCGTCAGCCAGCGACGATATGCCTTGAGGCGCCAGTCGAGAAGCCACTCCGGCTCGTGCTTTTTGGCCGATATGATCCGGACAACTTCCTCGCTCAGACCGGGCGCGACAGTGTCGGACTCGATGTCACTTACAAAGCCGTATTGGTACTCACGGTTGACGAGGGACTCGATTGTGGTGCTCATTAATACGTCTAACTCCTTGGCGTTACTACACTTTCGCGTAGATTGAGGTAAAGGTAAGTGATTTTGTCGGCTTTTTGTAGATAACCCATGTCATACCGCTCTGATTTCCCGTTGCTGGTCGCCAATCCGGCGCTGCACTACCTCGATTCCGCCGCATCCGCCCAAAAACCGGGTGTTGTGCTCGACGCCATCCGGGATTTCTACGAAAACAGCTACGCCAACCCTCACCGCGGTGCCTACTCGCTTTCCAGTTTTGCTACGGAGCGGTATCATTTTGCTCGGCAACGGATAGCAAAATTCCTCGGGGCCGTAGATTTTGAGGCACTTATCTTCACACGCGGGACCACAGAGGCTCTCAACCTCCTGGCGACCTCCCTCTCCGTCTCGAACATCCGTTCTGGAGACGAAATCGTCGTTACGGCGCTGGAGCATCACTCGAATTTCGTGACCTGGCAGCAGGCCGCTCTCGGAACCGGGGCACGGTTCCGGATCTGTGAGATGACGCCCGAGGGGCATGTCGATCTGGACATGCTTGAAGGAATGCTGAACGACCGGACCCGGGTCGTAGCTTTCGGCCAGGTGTCAAACGCACTGGGGACCGTGAATCCGGTTTCCGAGATTGTGCGACTGGTCCGTGAGCGGAGCGACGCGACGATCATATGCGACGGTGCGCAGGGAGCGCCGCATTTACGAGTGGACTTCGACCACTCGGGGGTCGATGCCTACGCCTTCAGCGGGCACAAGATGGGGGGTCCGATGGGGTTGGGCGGGCTCGTTGCCCGTCGAGAATTGCTCGAACGAATTCCGCCATATCAGTTTGGCGGCGACATGATCGAGTTTGTGGAAGACCAGTCGAGCACATGGGCACCGTTGCCGCACAAGTTCGAGGCCGGCACTCCAAACGCGGCCGGCGCAGTTGGGCTGGCCGCCGCGGTCGATTATCTGGACGCCATAGGAATGGACCGCGTCCAGGCGCACGAGAAGCATCTCGTCGCTCTCGCCCAGGCCAGGCTTGAGGCCCTGGGCAGCGTAACCATATACGGTCCACCGCCTTCGGAGAGGAGCGGGGTGCTGTCGTTCAATGTGGACGACGTACACGCCCATGACCTCGCCACGATCCTCGACACTACAGGCGTGTGTATCAGATCCGGACACCACTGCGCCCAACCACTCATGCGACGGCTTGGCGTGCCCGCCACTGCTCGGGCCTCGTTCTACATTTACAACGACGAGAGCGACGTGGATGCACTGGTCGCCGGAGTAACGCAGGCCTCAACAATATTTGCCGGAACGAATGCATGAAGTTGATCTGTGGAATTGTCGGTAGTCTGCGTCGGGGATCATTCAATCGTGGATTGATGAACGCTGCGATCGAGGTGGGTCGCGATGCGGGACTGGACATTCAGATCTTCGATCGAATCGGAGAAATACCGATCTACAACGCGGATCTCGACAAGCAGGACGCGTTGCCGGCGCCTGTGAATGCGCTCAAGAACGCGATCGGATCGGCCAGCGTGATCGGCGCGACTTGAGCGTTGGCGCGGAGTGAGCACTCCGCGCCAACGCTCAGAACAGGAACGATACGCCCACATGATAGGCGATGAAGTTTGCGGCTGACTGTCGCGGAGTAACGATTATCCCGTACTGGGAATTCGGATCATCCACGATGTCACCCTTCGTCAGATACGTTGCACTGTTGATCGAGTTGTAACGTGCGCCGAGGTCCATGCTCACGTAGTCGCCGGCAAAGCCCAGCGGAATGTTGAATCCGGCGCCTCCCGTATACAGCAGTGAGTTATCGCTGTAATTGGTAGTCTGCGCGATCTGATATGACTCGTCGTCGGTATTGAGAGAAGTCTGCGTGTAGAAATACGCGAAACCGATACCCGCATTGACGTAGGGTCGCACTCGGCCGATCGGGAGAGTGATCTGGGGACCAATGCTCGCGACGAAGATATTGTTGCTGGTCTTCTCCTGAACGATGATGCGACGTGCGCTCGCGCTGAAGGGGATATAGTGCGTCTCGTTGCCGTAGTTGATGAAGCCTGCATCGACGCGAAGTCCGATCACCGCCTCGGGATCGATCCCGATGAGGAAATGGCCAGCGCCGCCGAATCCCTGGCGCACATTCTGCCGAAAATCGCCAACAGGCGCTGCAAAATCAAAACCGCCGCCGGCTTCCATGCGCGGCGTTGCCCGGAGTACGAGCTGTCCATGCAGGACAGATGGAGCAGCAGATGTAGTAACGGTAATTGCGCACACCGCGAGTACAGTTCGATTAAGGAGATGTCTCATGATCGTGATACCGGGGGGTTCCGTTGACAGCCCACGGGAGGCGAACTGTCGTTCAGCGTTTTCTCCATATCAGTATTACACCGCAGGCATTCCCGCCGTATCGGGGCGGCTCCTCCAGCGGACCCTTGTAAATCTCGATTCCGGCAATCTGATTCGGCGGGATGTTGTCAATGGTCTCCGATGACTCCAGCATCTTCATGCCATCCAGGTATATCGTGGCTGAGCACCCTTCGCGCAGGAAGATCGAGTGACCACTTTTGGTAGGCATGACACGAACCCCCATAGTGCTGCCTAGCAGGTCACTGAGTGAGGTTGCCTGTCGCAGTGCAAGGTCGCTGGCCAGGTAGAAGTGACCGACACCGGACTTTCTGCGCCGATCGAACTCTTCCAGGTCCATCCGCGACTTGGGAATATTGCCGATGATAACCACGCGAGACAGTTCCTGCAGTTTCGTGTCCAGTGTGATCTCGATTTTTTTCTCGGTTCCGGGCGCGAAGTCGATCGGTATGACATGTCCTTCGAGTCCGATCGCGTGCGCTTCGACGCTGAACGTACCGGCCGGCAGATCCTTGAGTACAAAACGGCCGTTGCTTCCAGTGATGGCGTCGAGGCCGGTACCCAGAACACTAATTCTTGCTCCTTGGAGCGGCTCGTGCTGGAGGCCAAGTACGAGGCCGGCGAGGCTCGCTGTTCCACGAAGCACGGTCGTCTCCTCACGTGCCGCGGGGGTCGCTGAATCGAGCACCACCGCATAGACGGAAGCGGAGTCTCCGAGCGAGAAGTCACGTCGCATCATCTGGCCGGGTGTTACATGGAGCATCACGGGGCCGGACTGCGTGCCCTCCAACTGGGCCCTCGCAAACAACGTGTCGCCGCCCGGCAGTCCGCACATTCGGTAGCCGCCGTCCACGTCGGTTTTTACAGGCACGGTGCGCTCCTGCGAAATGAGCTGTTGTTTGCGTAACAAAAGTTCGAGCCAATTGACAACGACTGTCGCACCTGCGACCGGTGCGCCGGAGGCAGCATCACGCACGACACCGGCGAGCCCTATCGTTGAATCCTTCGCAGCTTTACGTCCACACAGCGCAGCCATGACGCTCGACGGGCCTGGAATTGCCAGATCGACGACATTTGGAGGGCCTGCAGTAACGGTTACCGCACGAAGCGGTGACTGGATACCGAGTACATCAACCGATGGATGGAAAAAACCAGCGATATACTTGCCGGCCGGAAGCGAATCGATATGATACCTGCCCGACGAGTCAGCCTCCGCTGAGTACAGCTTTGACTTGGTCTCCGCGTCGACAAACTGCACCTGCGCACCGCGCAGATGTTCGCGCGCGACACTGTCGTAAACCGTGCCGGAGACCGAAGCAGTTGTCGCGCGCTCGGTGGTTTGCGCAGCCGCGGAGGAAACTGCGACTCCACAGATGAGCAACGAAACGGCACCGAACACTGCGCGCGTGATCAGCGCAATATTTACTCGCATCGTCAGTGCTTTCTCCATATCACAACCGCGTCACAGTTTTGAAATGGACGACAACGTGCGGTCCGTGATGCGGAAGATCCGAGTCGGCGCCGCGAACCCGTCCCACGAATGCGCCGAACGAATCCGAGACAGCTTGTTTACCACACAATGACACTATCAGGTGACTCGGGCTGGCGGTCGCCAGACTGGCAACGTACGGTGCACGAGTCGTCACCGTCACTGCAGGACACCCTGCGCAAGCGCTTCCGGCGAATGTGAAACGACCACGCCGAGCGCCAGCATCAGCCAAGGTGCGTGCTTAGCCATCAGCCCTTGCCTGATGCGCGCGGTAACCCTTCAATTGACCGTACCGCATAGCGTGGCATCCGATGTTCGACATGGACGTTGAGCGGCCGACGCCGGGAGCGTCGCGCCGGGGAGAAGATACACCGATTTTGGAAATCCGCTCGACTTATTTCGCGCGGAGCCGACGCTCGCAGACAGGTCAGATCGTTGACCCGCCTATATTTCAGGTGCAATGGCAGACGCATCACTGACCGCGCTTTATCAGGATATCATCCTGGATCACTACCGGCGCCCACGGAACAAGGGCACGCTGGAGCACGCGACTATTTCGGTCCCTATGAGAAACCCGCTCTGCGGTGACGAGATAACGCTGGAGTTGGAGATGGACGGCGACCAGCTATCGGACGTAAAGTTCACCGGCCGCGGTTGTTCCATCTCACAGGCGTCCACCAGCATGATGACCGAAATGGTAAAGGGCAAGCATGCGGCTGAGATCGAACATATTGGCGAACGCTTTCGCGCCATGGTCATGGGCGATGCATCCGCTGCAGGCGACGACGTACTCGACAAGGCGCGCGCACTCGCTGGCGTCGCGCGGTTCCCGGCACGTGTCAAGTGTGCACTCCTCGCATGGAATGCGCTGGAACGCGGACTTGCGCGATCAGCTCAACAAAAAGTCGCGGAAGCGCGCGACACGGAGACGTGATGTACGCAATTGCCATCATTCGATACAGGCGACCGCTCGAAGAAGTCGTGACCGTTACAGATAAGCATCGCGCGTATCTGCACTCGCTCTTCGAAGCGGGCACAGTGCTGGCTTCGGGCCCGCTCGATCCCAGAAGCGGCGGTGCGTTATTGCTTCGCGTTCCGGATTCATCAGTGCAGGCATCGCTTGACGCAGTGCGAGATAACGATCCGTATGTGAAAACCGGCATGGCGCAGTACGAGATTCTGCCGTGGGCGGCTTCGACCGGCAAGGAAAAACTCGACCAGCTGTAGATTTGCAGTTGTGTATCCCGCCGAAGCAGTCATCCCGCCGAACGTCGGGATCCATGGACTGCACTGCGAGAGCGGTACCCGTTTAGGTGACGTAAGCGACGATGGGATGGACCCCGACCTTCGGCGGGGTGACTTCTCGATGACTTCTAACGCGGTCTCGCTATCGCGCCGTCAGCCATCTCCAGACGCAGTGTCGCTGCCCGCGCATCCGTCTCGTCGTGCGTAACATGCAGCACTGTAAATCCCCACTCGGTCTGCAACGCCGCAAATTCGTCCAGCACTTTTGAGCGTCGGTCTGCATCAAGCGCAGAGAACGGTTCGTCGAGCAGCAGCACCCCAGGACGCGGCGCGAGCGCGCGGCAGAGAGCGACAACCTGTCGTTCGCCACCACTGAGCTTCGTCACCGTGCGCGCCATCAGATGCTCGATGCCGAATTGTCGCGTGAGACTCGACACTGTTTCCCTGTCACGCGCGCCATACCGGACATTTTCGCTCGCGTTCATATGGGGAAAGAGATAGCCGTGCTGCGGCACGAAGCCGATGCCGCGTGTCTCCGGCGGACTTCCTGTCACGTCGATCCCGCTAACGCGTATGCTGCCGCTCGTGGGGATGATCGCTCCGGCTATCAACTCGAGCAGCGTGGTCTTTCCCGATGCCGTCGGCCCTGTAAGCGCGGCGTGAACTCCTTGCGGCACAACGAACGAGATTCCGCGGATCGCGAAGTTGCCCACATGCACGCTGACGTCGCGACACTCGATCACGATACTGCCTCGCTGCTTCGATCATACTTGAGCGCGCGCAGCGCGATCAAGGGAACGATAGAGACGAGAACAAGCGTTGCCGCAATTGGAAGCGCCTGACGCAATCCGCCCGTCGTGAACCGGTCGTAGCTGAGCACGCTTACAACCTTGGGATTATAGGCGAGAATAACCACGGCCCCGAACTCGCTCACAGCGCGGGCCCACGTAACAATCGCCGCCGAAGCCAGACCGCGTCGAGCAAGTGGTAACGTCACTCGCCGAAACGCAGTCCATGGCGTGTCACCAAGCGTCCGCGCAACAAACTCGAACCGCTTATCCACGCGCGCAAAGGCTTCGCGCGCTGCACTTATGTAGAGAGGTGCCGATACGAACAGCATTGCCGCGACAATTCCAGCCGGAGCGCCGACCACTCTGAATCCCATGTTGAGCAATGCGCTGCCGAACGCCGTATCGCGGCTTACCAACAGCAGAATCGCGATACCGGCGACGGGGTGCGGAATAAGCAACGGAAGATCCACGATTGCCGCGATCACCGATCGGCCGCGAAACGAAACGCGCGAAAGAGCATATGCGATTGGCGATCCGCATAACACAGCGATAAGGGTGGCACTCGTTGCGGTAATGAACGTCGTTTCCAGCGCCGCGATGGTGTCCGGATCGCGTACGGCGTCGCCGACGCCCGCGGCGCCAAACGCTACAAGCAGAATTATCGGAACAGCAAGGAACAGGAGTAATAGCGCGCCGAGCAGCCATGCGGTCGCATGTGCGAGAGTCGAACGACGACCTGCGGCGCGCACCTGTCGCGCGCTACAGTGGCTTCGGCTTAGGAAGCGTTGGCGGCTGAGTCTGCGGCACAGCCTGAGGCTGTACCTGTTGTTGTATTTGAGGCTGAGTCATGGGCTGGCCAGGCATAGTCGTCGGTGCATTGGTACCCGGGACCGCAGGCAGTGTCACTTGAGCGCCGGAGTCCGGGACCTGAGGTGTCACCGAGATCACAGGTGGCGCAGGAAGGGCAAGAATTGGAGAGTCGACCACAATCTTGCCACCCAGGTAGCCCGTGTATCCAACCGCGCAGATGGAAGCAAGCGCGCCAAGTCCCACGAGCAGCCTGAATCCCTTGGCCGGGACCTCAGCGGCAGAGGCTCGCACGAACGTGATGAGAGATATGAGCGCGAGCGCGCCAGTAATACCGACTACCCACAAGGTGATATCGGCGGACTGCGAGTGGCTGCGGATGGCGCCCGGTGCGATGTACCATGCCTTCCCGACTACGCCGGCTGCACGATGGCCAGTCCACACCGCGGGATAAATGAACACACCGGCCAGTGTGAGCGTGGAAAGAGCGTACATCCAGATTGTCCTTCGCTGGATCATCGCCGAGAGCAGGACGGCGATTGCGCCAATCACGACGAGGACTATCGGGAAGTGATTGAGAAAAGCGTGGAGCGTCGGCCAGGTCATTCTATCGATCCATTGAACAGGGTATTTGGTCTTACGCGTCGGAGGTCCAGCCCCGTATATTGAGCGGCTAATGACCCAAAACGCTATCGAAGTTCAGCATGTAACCAAACAATACGCTGGGCACGTTGCGGTACGCGATCTATCGCTGACTGTGCCCTCCGGCTCTGTGTATGCCCTGCTCGGCCCCAACGGTGCCGGCAAGACGACCACCGTTCGGATGGTTCTCAACATAATCAAGCCGGACACTGGAACGATAAACGTACTCGGCCGCCCCGCAACCGCAGCCGGCCTGAGCGACCGTATTGGCTACCTCCCAGAAGAGCGCGGACTGTACCGGAAGATGAAGGTCCGGGACGTGATCAGATTTCTCGCCGCGTTGAAGGGAGTACCAGCCCACGACGCCAACCAGCGCATCGACAGGTGGCTGGACCGGCTCTCGCTGCGAACTGACGAGCGCGACTGGGGCAATGCCAAGATCGAGGAATTGTCGAGGGGCATGCAGCAGAAGGCCCAGTTCATCGGTGCACTGGTACACGATCCCGATCTCGTCATTCTCGACGAGCCGTTCAGCGGACTTGACCCCGTGAACGCGCAGGCACTCAAGGACGCGGTGATGGATCTCAAGCGCAACAAGAAGACAGTGATCTTCAGCACCCATATCATCGAGAACGCAGAAGCGATGTGCGATTCGGTCTGTATAATCGCGCGCGGCGAGAAGGTTCTCGATGGGACGCTCGCGGAAGTCAAGAATCAGTATGGCGGGCCACCCGTGGAGAAGACAGTGATGGTGCAACCATCGCTGTACGACATTTTCCTTGAACGCGTTGGTGCAACAGGCGTCGAGCCGGGAATCCGTGGACATGGCTGATACCAGCTCGAAGTTGTGGGCCATCATTCGGCGCGAGTACGTCGAGCGTGTGCGTACGAAGTGGTTCATTTATTCAACGTTGTTTGCGCCGCTGATATTCGCGGGATTCGTATTCCTCCCGCTGCTTCTGATGAATCGCGATGCCAAGTCGGTAGCACCGCGAGTGCTCATCCTTGATGCAACGCAGCAGGGTCTGGGCACGCTCGTGGCGCGTTCCATGGCGGCGATGCAGGGGACGCAGGAAGAAGCATCGACCGCTGATGTTCGTGTCATCCAGCCCGATGCAATGGCAGCATCGCGCGATTCGGCGACGAGCGAAGTGGCTCGTCGGCTCGCCTCTGGATTCATAGTGCTCGACTCCGCGACATTGCGCGGCGACACTGTGCAGTACGCGGGCCGCAAGGCGGATTCACGCAGTGATCGCGTCGCGTTGGCCTCTGCCGTCCGAGCGGGACTGGCAGCCCTGCACTTGAAGTCGAATGGTGTTTCGACTGCGTCGGTCGACAGCGTCATATCCGCGCCGTTGCCTGCACTGCACGCTGAAGCGATCAACGACGCAGGTCGCGATACGTCGACGCCTGCAAAAGCAATCGTGGCAACCTTCGTTGCCTTCTTCCTCTACATGACCATCCTGCTGTATGGGCAGAGCATGCTCAGCGGCGTTATCGAAGAGAAGATGTCGCGCGTTTCAGAGATCGTGATTTCGAGCGTGAAACCGGAAACGCTGCTCGCTGGCAAGATCGTTGGTGTTACCGCTGTCGGCCTCACGCAGCAGATTGTCTGGATCGGCGGTACGATCGCACTCATATCGGCGCGCGCGATGCTGTTCGGCGCACCTGCCGTGGCAAAAGCGCAGGCAGCGGGTGCAGCCGGCGGATTTGGATCCGCAGACATGCTCGCGGCCGTCGTTGCCACGCCATGGAGCTGGGTCATTGCGGTGCTTCTGTTTCTGTTGCTCGGCATTCTGTTCTACGGCTCGCTGTACGCCGCGGTCGGAGCAACTGTGGGAAGTGAGCAGGACGCCCGTCAGGCAGCGACACCGGTCATCATGCTGATTGTGCTGACTGCATTGCTCATCTCCCCGACGGTCGCAAATCCGAACAGCCAACTTGCACTGGTGACATCGCTATTACCATTCTCTTCGCCAATCATCATGCCGGTACGAATGGCGTTGAGCGATGTTCCAGCAATTCAGGTTGTCGGGAGCCTCTTGATCCTCGCAGCAAGTTGTCTGGGCGCGGTCTGGTTGGCCGGACGGATCTATCGCGTCGGGTTACTGATGTACGGCAAGCGACCAAGCTTTGCAGAGTTGCGGAGATGGATCTTCTCGTCCTGAAAACGACGCGAATCTGACGACATCATGTCTGGTCGGACGGCGCATCTCCTGCGGCAACGAGGATTTGCGCCGCCACCGCCAGGCTCAACGACTTGGGCTCGCGTCCGGTGACCTGGATCGTTGATGTATCTGCCGCTGCGTCACGCTGTTCAACGACGACAATTGCACCGGGCCGCAGTCCGTGCTGCTCCACGAACTGCAGGAACTCGATGTTCTGGTTCAGAACCCGTGTCACTCGCTGCCGAGCGCCGATGACACAGTCCGCGATACTGATCGAGGCAGGTTCGAACAGTTTTCCCTTGGCGTTCGGAATCGGATCGCCGTGCGGATCGACGGTTGGGTGACCAAGCAGGAGGTCGATCTTTTCGAGAACACGGTCCGAGATGGCGTGCTCGAGAAGATCGGCCTCTTCGTGTACCACCGACCAGTCCACTCCGAGCACCTCGACCAGCAGCAGCTCCACCAATCGATGGCGCCTGAGTACGTGAAGCGCCAACTGCTCGCCCTTGGTAGAAAGCCGAACGCCCGCTCGGGATTCGTACTCCACCAGCCCCGAATCGCCCAGAGTCTTCATCATCGCGGTAGCCGTGCCGGGGACCACCCCCATGGCGGCCGCTAAACGCCCGATCGGCACGTTTCCGATCTCCCCATTGGCCTGATGCATTGCATACAGCGTCCTCAGGTAATTCTCTACGGTGCTGCTTGCCAAGTCAGGGGCTCCAATGGAGAAGGCTATTGACTACACTCACCACTACACTATAGGTTGTTTGGGTAGTCAAAATACATACTTTGGCACCCCAAAACAATAATCCCCGAAGTTCTTGAAAGCTTGATGAGCCAACCGAGTCAAATCCAGCGCGAAGAAATACCCGAAGACGCGACCGAAGCCGCGCTGGATGAAGTACCCGAAGATTCGGCCGAAGTCGATTTTGAACCGGAGATGCCTCACGACAGGAGTCATCTCTCGCTGGATGACATCCACAGCTCGATCGCGGTACCGCACTCCAGCGCCGGGTTCTTCAAGCAATGGCGCGCGTTCGCCGGCCCCGCCCTGCTGGTCAGCGTCGGCTACATGGATCCCGGCAACTGGGGCACCGACCTGCAGGCCGGCGCGCAGTTCAAGTACGGCCTCCTGTGGGTAGTAGCGCTTGCCAGTGTGATGGCGATTTTCATGCAGGTTCTGGCCGCGCGACTCGGTATCGTAACCGGCAAGGACCTGGCACAGGCGTGTCGCGACTGGTATCCGAAGTGGACACGCTATCCAAACTGGATCTCCTCCGAAATAGCCATAGGTGCATGTGATCTCGCCGAAGTGCTTGGAAGCGCGGTCGCAATAAACCTGCTCTTCCACATCCCGATATTCTGGGCTGTTCTCATCACCGGTTTTGATGTTCTGCTTGTACTGATACTGCAACGCTTCGGGCTGCGGACGATCGAGGCTGTCATCCTCCTGATGGTCGCGACGATCGCAGTTTGCTTCTTCCTCGAATTGTTTGTGCTTCCGCGCACCATTCCGAATTTTGCGGAGATGGGTCGCGCGATAATCACGCCGTCGCTCGCGCAGGCAGGAATGGCAACTGTCGCCATCGGCATAATCGGCGCGACCGTGATGCCGCACAATCTCTACCTGCACTCCGCCCTCGTTCAAACGCGCGTCCTTCGAAAGAATCGCACTGACGTTGCAACGGCAATCAAGTTCAACACGATCGATTCTGTTTTCGCGCTGGGAATTGCGTTCTTCATCAATGCGGCGATTCTTGTTCTCGCAGCCACGGTGTTCTTTGGTCAGACCAGCGTCGCAGTCGGCGGAGTTACGTACATGTTCAACGAGGCCACGGACTGGATTCGCGTGGCCTTTCTGACACTGACTCCACTGCTCGGAACCGTTGCTGCGAGCACACTGTTCGCCGTTGCGCTGTTGGCCAGCGGTCAGAGCAGCACGATCACGGGTACGATCGCGGGTCAGGTTGTGATGGAAGGCTTCACACATTGGCACGTGAGGCCGTGGGTCAGGCGGTTGATCACGCGCGGGCTTGCAATCGCACCAGCAATTGCGGTCATCGGCGTCCGTGGCACGGGAAGCGTCAACGATCTGCTGGTGCTCAGTCAGGTTATTCTCGCGCTGCAGCTCCCATTCGCGATGTTCCCGCTACTTCACTTCACCAGTCGCAAGAAGTTCATGGGGAGCTGGCGAAGCGGATGGTTCCTGCTGACCGCGGGATGGGCGACGGCGGTGCTAATTACTGTCATGGACATCTACGGGTTACCCGGGGCCTTGCACGACGTTGCCGTCATGTTTCAGCGGTAGTTTACTCGGGGCGACGCATGCGTCGCCCCGACATGCGCAATCGCCAGCAGGATAAACGGAGGGCCGGCTCATCGCCGGCCCTCCGTTTATCCAATCAAAGCTGACACAAACTCTACGCGCAGAACTGATCAAATGCGTGTGTCAGGTCCGTGGCGATCGCGTCCGCCGAACGTCCCTCGATCTGATGGCGTTCGAGCATGTACACGATCTTGCCGTCCTTGAGCAGCCCGATCTGCGGTGAAGACGGCGGGTAGCCGAGGAAGTAGCTGCGTGCGCGTTGCACAGCATCGACGTCCTGGCCCGCAAACACGGTTGTGAGAGCGTCCGGCTTCTTCGCATTGGTAATAGCCTTCGCTACTGCGGGACGGGCGTTACGCGCCGCACAGCCGCATACCGAATTCACGACCACGAGCGTGGTCCCCTTGGAATCCTTCAACTTCGCGTCCACCTCTGCGGCGGTACGCATCTCTTCAACACCAAGCCTCGTAAGCTCGGCGCGCATGGGAGTGACTAGTCGTTCATCGTACATGGTTGGTCCTCAGTGGTGATTACTAATGATAAGCTAGTCACCTGCACGCCGCTCCACACCCCCGGGGCCACCGGGTGGATTGTGCCCCTTCTTTCGCTCAGCGTGGATTTCCCGGCGCCGCACAAACTGCGCAACTCCACCAAGGACCAGCGCGAAAATGCAGATCATGGCGAAACTGGTTAAAAACGTCGTCGCAGTCATCGCGGGCCAATCTCCGAACACGGCGCGGCCGGTGCCCCAGCGCTCTCTGCCCGCGTATATGAGCAGCAGGCTCATCAGCGACTCGACCGTCGCTTCGAGCAGCGCAAACACGGGTGCTCGCCAGATCCACTGATGCAACGGATATGTCGCAAGGTGGATCGTAGCCAGCGCGAGGAGAATTACGGGGATGGCTATGAACGTGCCGACGAACGAATGCCAGTCCAACTGTTCGCCGTGAGCGTTGGCGATGACGTGCAATACTCGCACGACCACTCCAGCGATAATCGCCATCTCGACCACTGATGCGGCGATCCGGTGCCAGACGCTCCGGGGAGCGGGATGATACTCTGTTCCCGTCCCTACTTGATCCAATGTCCAATCCGCGACCAGCGGATGTCGGTGATGAACGGCATTGGCCGATCCGAATCATCCGCGTTGTACGAGTAATACACGAACATCGGCTCTCCGCGCACGTTATCTCGTGGGACGAATCCCCAATACCTGCTGTCCTTGGAGTCGTACCGGTTGTCGCCCATCATGAAAAAATGATTGGCTGGAACAACGATTGGACCCCAGTTGTCGTGGGCCGGTTCCGCTGGCGCTGCACCAAACCGGGAGGCCGACAGGGCAAAGCGATTCTGCCAGGCGAATAACGGGTCTGGATAGTCCGGCTGCGCCGGCACCTGTCGAGTGGGGTCGATCGCGGACGCGGGCCGGTCCGACTCGACGCCGTTCACAAATAGAACTGCGTGCCGCATGTAAAGCGTGTCACCGCCTACTCCTACCAGGCGCTTGACCAGCGTCGGCGTCGGGTCGGCGCCACGTGCAGCCTCGTCAGCCTGATACGGTGAGACGAACACGACAACATCCCCCCGTTTCGGGTCACGATAGCCGGGTATGCGACTGTCAGTGAACGGGACATGGGGTCCGTACACCATCTTGTTGACGAACAGCCAATCTCCAACCAGCAGCGTAGGGATCATGCTGCCCGATGGGATGCGATAAGCCTCAGCGACGAACGCACGGAACGCGAGAAAGATTGCGATGACTATCGCAAAACCCTTCACGTTCTCCCAGATCACATTGCCGGGCGACTGTTGCGCAAAGGGGCGCGCTTTTCCGGCGCGCCCCTTCTGTACTTCCTTCGACACTCTATTACCGCCTGATCAATCCTTGAGATGCTTGTTGACGAGCTTCGTCATATCGAACATCGACACCTGCTTCTTTCCGTTGAACACGGCCCTGAGGTTGTCGTCCGCATTGATCATGCGACGCTCCTTGGGGTCCTGCAGATTGTTCTTCTTGATATACACCCACAGCTTCTTGGTGATCTCGGTACGCGGCATCGGCTTGCTACCGACGACTGCGGCGAGCTCGGGGGAAGGCGTCATCGCCTTCATGAATGCGGCATTCGGCTTACGAGCTGCGGCCTTCTTGGCTGGAGCCTTTTTCTTGGCTGGAGCCTTCTTCGCGGCTGACTTTTTGGCAACTGCCTTCTTTGGCGCTGCCTTCTTCGCTGGGGCCTTCTTCTTGGCCGAGCTCTTCTTCTTCGCTGGCATACAATCTCCTGTGAGTGCGGAAATTCCGGACGCGGAGCAAGCTATATCGTAGAGTGCCGCGCGCAATAGGGGAGATGCTATTTCTCCCATGAAAATTCCGATTTTCTACCCGGACAATGCGATTTTATGCGTAAAACCACCGGCGGAAGCGCTCGAGACTGCTCTTTTTCGAGACACGCACACACAGCATCCCGCTTGCTACCAGCTTGCCGAACGCACTGCTACGCGACCACCAATCAGCACTGAATCAGGTCGTTCCCGCCACTGCACAGTCACCGAATCTCCCCGTATCGCTACCATGGGATCTCTGGCCGGAACGCTGCGCTGCGAAATTATCAATCTCTGTTCAAAGATGTGCCCCATAGTCTGCGAAAGCGCGAGTCCCACCATGTCGAGCTCGCCGCTCGGCTCTTCGTATGCGACCACAAGTTTGTCGCCTTTTCCCGCTACGGAGACGTCCGAAGGGCGGTCGCCGTACGCGACCGGGACGGGCGAATGAAAAATTCCATCACCGGTTCCGAGCGTTCGCGCATCCATGCTGTGCGTGAAGAAAACACCCGGTCCCTCCTGCGAAACGAGGAAATACGCCACGTCCACATAGTTGGTGCTGCTATCAGCGGCGATCGCGGGTGTCGGCCTCGTACAGCCAGTCCGTCCACGGTCCAGCGTATCTGCAGGTTGCACGATCTTCCACGTTTTTCCCTGATCCACTGAACGCCCAACCATCAGGATCGCGCTGCTGTCATCTCTGACCTGCCACCACGCACCGTAGATATCCGGACCGGATTTAACCGTACGCAGTGACCCGGGGCAGGCGCCATTCGGCACTGCCGCGGCTGGCTCGGTGAGCTGTAGAAGGGGGTTGCCGGGATAGGTCACGCTTCCCAGCGAAACGTCTCCTTGTGAGCAGCCTGATACGAGCGCCAGCGGCAAAACGAGAAATCCGAGTAGCGAAAAACGCATGTTGACCTTCGACCAGCGATGCCTGACAATCCGATGATGCATGACTTGCTAATTTACAAGTATGTCAGCATTCAACGGTAACAGACGAGTCCCTGTGCCGGCCAACGAGCCGGTCAAATCCTATGCTCCAGGCAATCCGGAGCGCATCGAACTGAAGGCGCGGCTGGCGGAAATCGCAGCTGAGCGCATCGAGATCCCGATCGTAATCGGCGGGAAGGAGTTCCGCAGCGGCAAGATGGCGCAGGCGGTGATGCCCCATGACCATGCGCACGTCCTCGCTGACTGGCACATGGCGACTCCGGAGATGGTGCAGCAGGCTGTCACTGCCTCCACCGAAGCGCGCAAGGAATGGAGTCGCTGGTCCTGGGGCGATCGCGCCGCAGTGTTCCTGAAGGCCGCAGAGTTGCTCACCACGACCCATCGCCAGACGCTGAATGCGTCAACGATGCTCGGTCAGTCCAAAACCGCTTTCCAGGCAGAAATCGATGCCGCCTGCGAGCTGATCGATTTCTGGCGCTTCAATCCGTATTACGCCGAGCAACTTTACGACCAGCAGCCGATCAGCGACCACACGATGTGGAACCAGTTGGACTACCGCGGACTCGAGGGTTTTGTCTACGCGGTAACTCCGTTCAACTTCACATCGATCGCCGGCAACCTGCCGACTGCCCCGGCACTGATGGGCAACACCGTAGTCTGGAAGCCAGCGGCCTCGGCGATTCTCAGCGCATGGTACATCTTCAAACTGCTCGAAGAAGCAGGCCTTCCACCAGGAGTGATCAACTTCGTTCCTGGCGATCCAGTGATGATCTCCGACGCACTGTTGTCGAATCGTGACCTCGCCGGCGTTCACTTCACCGGCAGCACCAATGTGTTCAACAGCATGTGGAAGACGATCGGCGCAAACATGTCGTCGTTCCGGTCGTATCCGCGCATTGTCGGTGAAACCGGCGGAAAGGATTTCATCGTCGCGCACGCATCCGCAGACGTCGACGCGCTTGCAGTCGCGATTGCGCGCGGTGGATTCGAGTTTCAGGGACAGAAGTGCTCCGCAGCCAGCAGAGTTTACATCCCGGAAAGCATCTGGCCGCGAGTCAAGGATCGTGTCGTGGGGATCATGCAACAGCTTCGGATGGGCGACCCGACCGACTTTCGCAATTTCATGAGCGCCGTGATCGACAAGCGAGCGTTCACAAAGATCAGCGATTATGTAGAACACGGTCGCACAAATGCGAAGATCGTGCAGGGCGGCGTTGCGAAAGGCGACACGGGTTACTTCATCGAGCCGACGCTCGTTGAGACGCGCGACCCGTCGTACAAGCTGCTCTCCGAAGAAATATTTGGCCCGGTAGTGACGGCGCACGTGTATCGTGACAGCGACTACGAGTCCATGCTGCGGACGGTGGACAGCACATCGCCGTATGCCTTGACTGGTGCAATCTTCTCGCAGGACAGAGCAGCTGTGCGTACCGCGATGAGCATTCTGCGGGACAGCGCTGGCAACTTCTACATCAACGACAAGCCGACCGGTGCTGTGGTTGGCCAACAGCCATTCGGTGGTGCGCGCGGATCCGGCACCAACGACAAGGCCGGTTCGCAGCTCAACCTCGTGCGCTGGGTTTCCGCGCGGTCGGTCAAGGAAACTTTCTCACCGCCGCACGACTTCCGTTATCCGTTCATGGCAGAGGAGTAACGCGGTTCAAGTCTGATCGCAGCGTGTGCATGAATGACGAGCAGCTCAACGGCTGCTCGTCATTCTCACATCAGGGCACAATCCGGGCCTTGAGCGCCTCGAGTTCACTGACAGACAACGGGCCTGATAGAGTGAGCATCGAACCATCCGAAGCGATCCACATTACGCTTTGTACTCCCAGAAGCGAAGGCGCGCGGAGCGCCAACGGCACCACGGGTGCAGTTGTCTCCGCATTCACGGCGGTGCGCGCCTGTACGGCGGTCAGCGTTCTGCGCTCGAGCAGTGTAACGGTCGCACCGGAATCCAGTGCGAAGACTGTGCGCCGCAGGTGCGCGTCGCCCGAATTGTATTCGTTAGTAGAGACGACTCGAGCTCCCGCCATTGTCGGCGGACCCTTTACCTGCACGCCGTCGGTGCGAACGTCACCAAGCAGCCGCGTAACCGAGTCGCCGCCTTGGGATGACACGGAATTGGTCGCAACAGCACCATCAGCAAGTCTGGCTCGAAATGCTGTTGCGGCAGCCGCCGGTTTTGTCGCGTCGAAGCCAAGCCCGGATGCTGAGCTCTTTTGCGTTACCGCATCCGAAGCTGTAGTTGTTGCTACTGCTGCACGCCTCTCCTCGATCGCTGCGGCAGCAAGCGGGGTCGGCGCCGCATGAGCGACGGGCTCGCTCCTCGGAGCAGCTACCGGTGACTGTGGCGCAGTTGCAACAGGGAGATTCTCTTTGGCAACTGGCGGCGCAACCGACACCGTTGCCACTTTCTGACGTTGTGCCGACGTAGGTACCAGCGTCGGGGTCCGCCGCAGAAACAGCGTTGCGCCCACCGCAAACAATGCGACGGCAGCGATCGGTCCATACATTCGCGCGTTCCACCGGCGTCGCGGAGCGAGCGCCGCGGCGCGGCTGGAGTCTTTCGCGACCGGGATGATGTTTGCAGAAACGTCGTCGAGCGCAGAAAGTATGCGCGTCGACGCTGCGATCAGACCGCGCGCCTCTGCGGCCGCTGCACTGCACTGTGCGCAATTCGCAACGTGCGACTCCACGGTCCTGGCTTCATCCAGCGATAGCGCCCCGTCGAGCCAGGCGTGCATCGTTCCCTCGTCGACATGCGACGGGGTTGTGAGTTCGTTATCAGCCATTGTTCTGCCTCTCAGTCTCTTCACGCTGCATCTGTTCGTAACCTTCGACAAGTCGCCGCCGAGCGCGTGACAGCGTCGTTCCTACCGACGCGACTGACAGATCGAGCGCCGCGGCTATCTCGCCGTAATCCAGACCTTCCTCGCGCAGCAAGAGCGCCATTCTGTCACGTTCGGCGAGTGCATCAACTGCCTTTCGCGCGAGCATTGTCTCGTGAGCCCGTCTCGCTGATGAGACATCATCCACATCTGCGCGCGCAGCATCGCTCTCCGCTTCCGCCATCTGCTCGTCGCGCAGCAGCACAAGATGCTGCCGCTGGCGTGCAATTCGCCGAGCGTCGTCACGAACAAGATTGTTCGCGACGGTGAAGAGCCACGCGCGCTCATTCTTCAACACGTCCTGGCGCAGGGCCCGTACAAAAGTCTCCTGCGCCACCTCCTCGGCCCAATCCCGATCGCCGAGTCGCCGAGTGAGGTAGCGAACCAGCGTGACGTGATACTCGCGGAACAGACGATCAACGTCAGTCATCGGAATTGCATCGGTTTTTCCCTACCGGGAATGCGAAAGGGACGCATGTTACCAGCCTGCTCGGAGAAGTGACTCATCGTGCGCGCTGAGACTGGTCGCACCGTCCGGTGCCATCTCCAGTACGACTCCGCGCCCTGAGACGATGACGCGATCGCCGAGTGCCAGCATCTGACTGATCGAAGGGGCGATTTCGAGCACCTTGAAATATGCCGCCGAAAAGGACTTCACGCGTATTTTCGGGAGCGGCGCGCTCGTCGATGCGGCCGTAGCGCGAGAATCCGTCCAGACGCCATTGGAGAGAACGAACAGCCGATCTCCGACATGCCGTACGGCGCCTTCGCCAGAAGGGTCGGAATTCCCCACGCTAGCCGCGTCAGCTGCGGAGAGCGATACCGCCGCACGTTGCGCGGTGGCTTTCCTGGCCGCTTCGAACGCCACGCCCGCAGAAGACACGTTCGCGGAAGTCGCGACCGCGGCGTCGATTCGCGTTCCCATGGCAGACGGTGATCTGAGCGTTAGTGGAGTTACGGCTTGAGCGCGCTCCTGTACGAGGAACGACGTGAACTCGGTTGGTATGCCGAACTTTTCGCCAAGCGCGCGAATCTCGGCGTCCAGCTCCGGGTTAGCGCCGACACGTCGGCGCTCCGCACTCAGATATCCAATACGCTGTGTTGCCCAGAGCCGACCGATGAACGAATTGCCGCGCTCGTCGCGCGGAAAGTCAACGCGTTGAATCCAGTGAACCGGACCATTGGGCGAATTACCATCAAAACGAAGGGTTGTGGATCCAGATCCCGAGTATCGCGCGAGTATGACCAGGTTCTGACCCGCAAAGACATCGATTGGTGTTTCCGGACTCACCTTGTTCAATCGAACTCCGTCCGCAGAAACTCGAACATCTGTCGCAACCGGGTTCGTGAGTCGAGCCGCAACTACCGACACGGCACGTTCCACGTTTTCTGAAGGCCGTACGAACTGCGCGGTTCCCCTGCCCTGCAGCGCAAGCTGTTCAAGCAATGATACGTTGACGTCGCCGCCGAGTCCGAAAGTGAATACTCGTGCATTCCCGCGCATGCGTTCGGCCTGTGCGGCGATCGCATCGGCGTTGGTCTCCCCGATGGTCGGTTGACCGTCGGTGAGAAAGAGCACGATCTGAAGGCGGCTGTTGCGTTCGCCATCGCTTTGCGCGCGCAGCGCTTCCGTCAACGCTCCTGAAATGTTCGTCGAACCTGAAGCGTTCAGCGCTGCGAGATAGGACTGTGCCGCGTTTACGTTGGCCGACGTCGCCTGCACGAAGTCGTCGCGGAAGGATCGCACATCTGTCGAGAAGTCGATCAATCGAAAGCGATCGCGCGGATTGAGCGAATTCAGCAATTGACGCCCTGCTGCCCGCGCCTGCTCGATCTTTTCGCCGGACATCGAACCACTCACATCGAGCACGAACGTGATATCGCGCGGCGTTACGCTGCGCGTGACGACTGGTGGAACGAGTGTGATGAACGCGAAACCATCGTCGCGTCCGTCATTATTCGTGAGAACGCTTATCGCCGGGCTTCCGTTGCCGCGCGCGATGGGAATGAGCAGCGTGACTTCTGGCGCCTCTCCGAATGCCGTTACGGTACTGGTTCCATCCTGGGACGTGAAACGCAGCTCGTGGGTCGGAGAATATGGTGTGCCATATTTCCCATGCGCCGCAAAGCGCAGGGTCAATGCGGGAGTCGCGTTGTCGTCAGTCCCGGGATTCGCATCCGCGCGAAGCAAGCGCACGATGGGTCGAGGCTGCGACGTAGCGCCACGCGCGTAGTCGATTCGCAGCGCATCGCCCTCGCGTTCGGCGATCTGGTCGAACCGAACTACAACATGCTTCGATTCGCCCGGCAGAATCGGAAATATGCGAGTGCGCAGCATTCCGTAGCCCATCCATTCCACCAGCGCGGGATCGCGCTGACGGCGCACGATTTCCTCATAGATCGCGCGGGCATGCTGGGCATCCATAGTCTCGCCGCCAACAAGCTCGCCATTGATTGAGAGTTTCAGATCGCTGAACGCAGCATTGCGCGGCAGCGGGAATATGTAGTCCGCCTCGCCGATGCGCCCGCCGTTGTTGACAAATGTCTCGTCCACCTCATAGTGCAGCACGCCATCGCTCAGTGTGACGTTGACGCGTGACGCGCTCCGAACGACCGCCGCATTCCACTGACGGAAGCGATCGCATGGCCCGTCCGGAGCGCACACATTCGGAATGCAATCACCGCCGTTGCCACAACGCGGTATGACTATTCCCTGAGCGCGGCTCGCCGCAGGGGCGATTGCAAACACAAGCATCGCAGCGCCAAGGATCGATTGCCGGAGGCCCGGCGCATGAACAGATGTGGGTACTGAGGACGGGCGGGAACGCATCGGATAAGTCTCCATTGGGAGTTTTGCTGCATGGAGACGCCGGTCGTCCAGAATCTTGCACATCCCGGCCTTGACTCATCTCAAACCGGTTAGTATATAACAGAAGCCTTATATAACACTCTCTTTATATGCTTCAGAGCTCAGCCGGTCTCGATGCAACCTTCGCCGCTCTCGCCGACCCCACCAGGCGAGCTATCCTCGCTCGGCTGGCTACCGGGGAAGCATCCGTGATGGAGTTGGCTCAGCCGTTTTCCATAAGTCAGCCCGCGGTTTCCCGGCACCTCAAGGTTCTGGAGTCAGCCGGTCTCATCTCGCGCGGACGTGATGCGCAATGGAGGCCGGCGAAACTGGAGGCCGGCCCGCTTGCGGAAGTCGCCGACTGGCTGTCCCAGTACGAGCAGTTCTGGGATGCCCGACTCAATGCACTGGACACCTACCTCAAAACCATCCATCCCAGGAGCAAACCAAATGTCCGCAAGCGCAAATAGCGACGGCACGGACGCCGCGAGCGCAACAGTTCCGGAGTTGGTGATTACGCGCGTGTTCGACGCGCCGAGGAAGCTCGTATTCGCCGCGTGGACCGAGCAGGAGCACCTGAGGAATTGGGAGGGCGCTCCAATGGGGTTCACGGTGACGACGGAAGAATCCGACATCCGCGTCGGCGGACGCTTTCGGATCTGCATGCACGCACCCGACGGCACCGATCATTGGCTGCAAGGAGTTTATACTCAGATAGTGCCCCCGGAGCGGCTTGCATTCACCCACACCTGGTTAAGACGTGATGGAACGCCGGGTGTCGAAACACTTGTAACGCTCACTTTCGTCGCGCGTGGATCGAAGACCGAACTGACATTGCGCCAGACTGGCCTCGACACACTCGCGTCGCACGCCGGCCACACCCAAGGCTGGAACAGCACGTTTGACCGGCTTGGCGGGTACCTGGATCAACAACACTCAGAAGAGACAAAATCATGAGCACTCAGAATGCGCAGTCACTGCGCGAGATAGAATTGTTGCGTCTGCAGGCTGACGCATCACGCCGGATCCTTCGCATGAACACGGAAGGAATCACGCAAGCGGAATCTCTTATTCAGCCACAAGCTGCCGGGAATTGCATGAACTGGGTCGTAGGCCATCTGCTCGCGGTCTACCATCATGTGCTTCCACTTGTTGGCCAGAAGCCTGTGCTACCCGAGTCGCAACTGAGCCGCTACGATCGCGGCTCTGCGCCGATCAAGGACATGTCGGGCGCTCTGGATATCAATGAGATGCTGAGTGTGTGGGATGAGACATGCAAGCGCATCGACACAGGATTGGCGTCGCTTACAACAGCCCAACTGGATGCACCTGCACCGGTGAGCCCGATGAACAATCCAAATGAAACAATCGGCTCACTGCTAGCGTTTTTCTGCTGGCATCAGGCCTACCACGTTGGACAAACGGGGGTTCTGCGGCGCGTTGCCGGGAAAGAAGGCGCGATCAAGTAGCGCGCGCTCCGTCATTCCCGCGAAAGCGGGAATGACATAGACCGTAGCCGGAGTGACTTTAGTCCCAGTACTGGAATCCTCCCAGGAACGCGTTGTTGTTGTCAGCCAGGCGAGTTCCTGGTGCAGGCGCTTTCAGTTGCTTTGCATTCCCGCCGCCGAGCACAATATCGTCGACCTCGAATGCAGCCCTGAATAGCGCGGTCACTTTCTCAACGTGCCTGCGCCACTTCTTCTTCCCCATTCGCTCGAGTCCGCGCAGTCCAACATAATCTTCATACGTGTGCCCTTTTCTGTATGGGAGATGCCCCAACTCAAGTGGCGCCAGCACGTTGTCGACGATGAGAGCGGAGCCGAGCCCGGTACCGAATCCGAGGAACAGCATGCGGCCGCCGTGGTAATCGCCGAGCGCCTGCATTGCTGCGTCATTGAGGACTCGCACTGGGCGACCAACCGCTTTTTCGAAATCGAAACCGACCCAGCCGCTTCCGAGGTTGTGCGGCTCGATCGCGGGTTTGCCGTCTCTGACGGGCGCGGGGAAGCCGATCGTTACAACGTCATATTGCCAGTCAGATGTCAGCGACTTGACCTGGGCCATCATGACATCCGGCGTCATATCGGGCCCGGAGTCGAACTCGCGCTTTGTCTGTTGCCCGGTGGCGAGGAGTTTGACGTGGGTACCGCCGACGTCGATGACGAGAATGTTTTTGGAATTCATAGTGATCACTACTTGATGGTTTTGAAACACGCAAGCCACGGATGCCCATAGGTCACCCGTCGTCATCCCCGAGCAGTCGCAGTGCAGATGCGCCTGCCGTCTCCACCTGATCCATCCTGCACTGACGCGGCGCCTTGTCTGGTCGCCAGCGCATGAACGTGGTGCCGTGCCGGAATCTGTCGGACGAGAAGTGGTCGTACTTCACTTCGACCACCAGCTCGGTCGCGAGCGGTTCCCACTCGGTCGAGCGCTTGGTGCTCCAACGGCTGGGGCCGCCTGGTTTGCGGCCGGTGAAACCCGGCTCCTGAATGAGCTTCTCCAATTTTGGAACGAGCGCCTTGCGCTCGTCATCTGCAAACGATGACGTGTATCCTACGTGATTGAGAAGACCTTCATCATCATACAATCCGAGCAGCAGTGAGCCGATCGCATGCCCGTTCGATGCGTATCTGAAACCACCGACCACGCAGTCGGCGCTCCTGATGCGCTTCACTTTCTGCATCGCACCTCGCTCGCCGGGATCGTACTGTAGATCGATCCGTTTCGCGACGACGCCGTCCAGTCCCGCTCGACCCGCGAGCCAGCCCCGCGCCGCGCGGATGTCGTAACTGATTGGAGAAAGCTGCACGACGCTCTCGGATGCCCTGTCCAAGAACCGTTGGACGAAATCTTCGAGTGCCGCGCGTCGCGCGAACAGCGGCTCGTCCACAAGCGATCGACCGCTTTCATCTACAAGCATATCAAACACGATGAACGTAGCAGGCGTTTCGTTCGACAACTTCGTCACTCGGCTGGCAGCCGGATGAATGCGTTGCAGCAGCGTGTCGAACGAAAGTGCTTTCTGTGTTGGATCGGTGACTACAATCTCGCCATCGAGCACAAACTGTTTTGCCTTGAGCGCGCCGAGTGCTGCCAGCAATTCAGGGAAATAACGCGAGAGCGAGTTACCTGATTTGGAGCGGAGTTCCACTTTTGAACCGTTGCGGAATGCGATGCAGCGGAAACCATCCCACTTAGGTTCATACTGCCATTCGTCTCCCTTGGGAAGTTCGTCGACCGCGAGCGCTTCCATCGGTTCATAGTCATACTTCAGCGGGAGTGTCACAAGTATTTCTCCAATCGCACGCGTCCACGCGCCGCCAGTAGTCCGGCCCAGAGATCACCCACTTTCTTCACTCGGGCCGGGACCGTTTTCAATGTGAACGCATTCATGTCGACTCCAGCTTCAACGTCGTCCCATGTAACAGGAGTCGAAACCGTTGCGTTCGGCTTTGCACGCACTGAATAAACAGACGCGAGAGTCTTCCCCCACGCGTTCTGGTTGTAGTCAACGAGCACGCGTCCTTTGGGTCGCTTGGCGATTATGTATTCCGCTGTCGCCAACTTCGGATGTTCCGCTGCAATAGTCTGAGCCAGGGCCTTGGCAAATGTCCAGACCTGCTTCTGCAACGGACCACGCACGATCGGGACATAGATGTGGATGCCGGTCGAGCCGGTCGTCTTCACGTAGGTCGGCATATCAAGATCGTGCAGTGCATCGCGCACGATGAGCGCAACTTCCAGCACACGCTGGAATGGCGTCCCCTTGACCGGATCCAGATCGAAGTGGAGATAATCGGGACGGTGGACGTCGTCGCAGCGGGAGTACCACTGGTTCAGATCAATGCATCCGAGGTTTATCACCCAGAGCAGCGACGCAAGCTCCTGCACCATCGGGAAGTCGATGACACTTCCAGAACCATGCTCAATGCTGCACGTCTCAATCCAGTCCGGGCGCGGTGACGGCGCGCGTTTCATGAAGAAGAATTTTCCGGCCGCACCGTTCGGGTATCGCTTCATTACGATCGCGCGATTGTGCAAGTGTGGCAGGAGTAATGGGGCGATTGCGGCGTAGTATTGCAGCAGATCCCGTTTGGTTATATCAGGTCGCTTCCAGAAACGCTTATCGAGATTGGTGAGGCGCACCGAATGTCGGCCCGCGCGGACCGTGGCTTCGGCTGCGTCGGTGGGGATGTCGAGCGATCCCAGTCGCGGGGTTCGGGTCTTCGCCATGACGTGGAGTATTGCAATATTCCCGCCTTTTTTTTGCGGATCCGGGGGCGCGGGAATGACAACCCCTTCCACCAGCCAAGCTCCGATATTGCGTATATCTATACTGACACGCTCACACAATTCTCCGTTCTACCTCAAAACTGAAAGGCCCCTTCTGATGTCAGAATCTCTTGATGGAACCGTCGCTCTCGTAACCGGCGCCAGCAGCGGTATTGGTGAAGCAACCGCTCGCGCACTCGCCGCTGCGGGCGCAACGGTCGCGCTTGCGGCCCGGCGAGCCGATCGACTCGAAAGACTTGCCGCCGATATCACGTCTGCTGGCGGGCGAGCGCTGGTGTGCGAAACTGACGTAACTGATCCGAAGCAGGCGACCGCTGCGGTGGACGACACCGTCAAAAAATTCGGCAGACTTGATACAGTCGTCAACAACGCCGGCGTGATGCTGCTGGGTCCCATCGAGGGGGCGCCGGTCGAGGAGTGGGAGCGGATGGTCCATCTCAACATTCTCGGGCTGCTCTACATCGCGCACGCCGCGCTGCCGCATCTGCTGAAAGCCGCCTCGCAGGATCCTCGGCATGTCGCGGATCTTGTCAACATCAGTTCAACCGCCGGCCGAGCTGCTCGGAGTGGCGCGGGTGTCTACAATCTGACGAAATTCGGCGTTGGTGCGTTCAGCGAATCGTTGCGGCAAGAGGTAACGGCGCGACACGTACGCGTTTCGCTGGTTGAGCCCGGCGCGGTGGATACCGAGCTCACTTCCCATCTGCGGTCAGGAATAAAGGAGAAGATGACGGAGCGATTGGCGAGTATGGAGCGGTTGAAGTCGGAGGATATTTCGGATGCGATCATGTACATCGTGACCAGGTCGCGGCGAGTCGCGGTGAATGAGATGCTGGTGCGGCCGACGGAACAGGAACCGTAGGGCGCCCCGTCCAGCGATCAGGCCTTGTGGCGGTACGTTATCCGGCCGCGCGTCAGATCATACGGCGATACCTCAACCGTCACGCGGTCGCCTTCGAGGATGCGAATGCGGAACCGGCGGAGTTTGCCGGCTATGGTTGCGAGCACTGCCGCGCCATTGTCCAGCGTTACACGAAACGACGTGCTCGGAAGGACTTCGGTGACGGTCCCTTCGAGTTCAATCAGGTCTTCTTTGGAGATACGGTCCTCTGAGTAGGGGCTTGGCCGATACTGGGGTGCTTCCAGTATAGCTATTGAGGTTAACCTATCTAGAAGCGGGCGTCCAGATACAGACTGGCCTGGACCCCGCCCCTCGGCCGGATTCCCTTGGCCAGATCGAGCCTTATCAGGCCGTCCATAAA